>JBGUVL010000026.1:0-30798 GCA_045134375.1 Breznakia sp.
AAACGGATTTGTATGTAAAAGGGAAATTGTTATTTAACTATCATCGAGCGAAACAACATGCTCGTCGTGTCGGTAAAATAATTGTGGTAGAGGGTGCAATGGATGTTTTAGCTTTTGAAAAAGCGGATATTCCATATGCTGTTGCTACACTTGGAACCGCATGTACGAAAGATCAACTTCAATTACTTCGCTATTTAGGGGTTAAAGTTCAGTTGTGTTACGATGGTGATAAAGCCGGACAAAACGCAACAGATAAATTTTATCGTATGGCACGAGAAGTTGGTCTTGAAGTTGAATTATTGAAAAATAAATACGATTTGGATCCAGATGAAATTATTGAAACCTATGGAAAAGAGGAACTGATTGCCTTGTCCAAACGAACACAGTCATGGATTGAATTTTTATTTGTATATTTACAGCAAAAATATGATTTAGACAATTACAATGATAAAAAAGAATATGCTCAAGAAGTGGCAAACGAAATTGCTTTATTGAAAGATGATTTTGAAAAGAAAAACTATTATGTCCGACTCCAACAAATTAGTGGCTTTGATATGCAACTTCAAAATAAAGTTTCAGTAGCAAAAAAAATGGAGAAAAAAGTATTTCGTGCTCCGCAAATTATTAAAAGACCAATGAATGGTAAAAGAACTGCGCAATTACAAATACTTTCACAAATGCTTTATTCGAAAACAGCATGTGAATATTATAGAAATGAACTAGGTTTTCTAGTCGATGAAGATTGTAATTCTTTAGCTTTATATATTGTCGATTACTACCGTGACAATGACAAGATTGCGATTGCCGATCTATTCGATTATATCAAAGAAGAAAATGTAAAAAGAGTTTTATTGGAAATTGCAAATTGGGAATTGGCTTTCTCTGAATTTCATGAAGAAATTTTGAAAGATGCAATCACAAAAGTCAAACAATGTATCGTCAACGATAAAATTGATTTACTTTTAAAACAAAGTGATCAGATTAATGATCCAATTGAAAAAGCAAAAATTGCCCAAGAGATTATTTCTCTACAACGAGAGCGAGGGGGAGCAAACAATGGCAAAAAAGATTAATAAAGAAATTAAAACATTAGAGCAAATTAAGGAAGAATTGAAACAAAAATATGAATTAGAAGGTACTTTGACCCAAAAAGAAGCAATGGATGCGATTGAACATCTAGCTTTGAATGATACGGAAAGTGATGAATATTTCCAATGGTTTGCAGATAATGATATCGATTTTAGTGATAATGACATTGATAATATTGATGAATCAAATATCACTTCGGGTGCAATGGATGATGTCGATGATGTCGATGATATTTTCGATGACGAAGACGAAGAAGATGAAAATGCGAAAGCATTAGCGGATGATATTGAATCACTTGAACAGTCTTTTGCAGCGAGTACACAGACAAAACTTAATGATCCTGTAAAAATGTACTTGAAAGAAATTGGACGTGTCGAATTGCTTGATCCTTCAGAAGAACCAGAAATCGCAAAACGAATTCAATCGGGAGAAGATGCGAAGGTAAAATTGAAAGAATTAGATCCTGTACAGGATTTCGAAGAAATTCAGAAGCTAAATGTTATTATCTTAGATGGAGAAGAAGCAAAAAAGAAGTTGATTGCTGCCAATCTCCGTTTGGTTGTATCTATCGCAAAAAAATATGTTGGACGAGGAATGCTGTTTTTGGATTTAATTCAAGAAGGAAATATGGGGCTTGCTAAAGCCGTTGAAAAGTTTGATTATACAAAAGGATTTAAGTTCTCAACATATGCTACTTGGTGGATTCGTCAGGCGATTACTAGAGCCATTGCGGATCAGGCACGTACCATTCGTATTCCTGTACATATGGTAGAAACAATAAATAAACTAACCCGAGTTCAACGCCAGTTAGTTCAAGATTTAGGAAGAGATCCTTCGGCGGAAGAAATTGCTGATAAAATGGAAAATATTTCTCCTGAGAAAGTTAGAGAAATTCAGAAAATTGCGTTAGAACCTGTTTCTTTAGAAACACCAATTGGGGAAGAGGATGATTCTCATTTAGGTGATTTTATTGAAGATAAAGATGCCATGTCGCCAGATGAATATGCGAATAATCAATTATTAAAGGATGAAATTAATACTGTTTTACAAGGCTTAACAGAGCGTGAAGAAAAGGTATTGCGTTTACGCTTTGGGTTATATGATGGTAGGACTAGAACTTTAGAAGAAGTAGGTAAAGAATTTAATGTTACAAGAGAAAGAATCCGTCAAATCGAAGCAAAAGCACTTCGAAAATTAAAACACCCAACACGTTCAAAACGATTAAAGGATTTTGTTGATCGTCAATAATATGAAATTATCAAAAAGATTGAATGCAATTGCAGCAATGGTGGAACAAAATGCTGTAGTTGCAGATGTAGGATGCGATCATGCACAGTTGTGTATTGCTTTAATCTCTTCAAAAAAAATACAAAAGGCATACGCCTGTGATGTTAGAATTGGACCTTTGTCACAGGCAAAAAAAAATATTGAATATTATAATCTAGAACAATATATCATTCCCGTATTAAGTGATGGAATGGAGAAGTTAGAGGATGATGTGACTACTGTTGTAATTGCAGGTATGGGATATGAAACGGTACAACAAATTTTAGATTCTCATCCAGAAAAACTTATTTATGGACGTAAATTTATCATCCAAGTAAATAAAGAAGTAGAACGATTACGAAAATGGATTAGCGATCATCGTTATTTGATCAATAAAGAATGTGTCATTTTTGAGGATGGTCATTATTATCAAATTATTGCTTTTCAGGTAAAAGAGGATGTTTCTCTTAATTTGGATCAATTAAAGTTTGGAAAACAAATGAAAAAAGATGACATCTTTTATTCTTATTGGCGTCATCGTTGGATAAAAAATGAAAAAATAATAAAAAATCTTGATCGTAATCATCCCAAATATTATAAAATTGAGCAAGAGATGAAACAAATTTATGAAGAATTAATGAAAGGAAGCGAAGGATAGCTTCCTTTTTGTATTATTCGATAAAATTGGGACATAGTATGGTAGAGAGGGGGATTTAATGATACGACTTATGGAAAATCGAATGTATATTGATAGTTTTAATGATGTGATGGAAATCAATGATCATTCAATTTGTTTTCTCTATCCTAATTATAAATTGCAAGTGAAAGGCAAAGATTTAAAAGTAGCTGCTTTTACTCGACAAGAGATGATTCTATTTGGTACCTTTTTAAGTTTGGAGTTTATCTATGATAATTAGTAGATTAGGATTTGATTATTATCTGTTTTCCCAAAGTGAATTGTTGCTACTTCGTCGTTGTCGAAAAGAAAAAATAGCTTGTTTCGATGTAAGAAAAGATAATGATGGAACGATAGTAGCGTTTTATATTTATGAAAGAAAACATATAAAAAAAATATTTCCGAATGCTATATTTTTATATACTAGTGGAGTTCTAGGTATGCTGATGAGAAATATTAAAAAAAAAGAACGTATTATTTCATATCTTTGCGTAATATTATTGTGGAGTTTGCTTTCTATGTGTGTATTTCGTATTGATGTTTATGGAGAAAGTGATTCCTTTGATTATCTAATACAAAATGCACTAAAAGATGATCAATATCATATTTCTAATGCAACTGAAATTAAAAAAAAATTACTAAGACTATTTAAAAAAGATATATCATGGATAGAAGTTTATGAAAAAGGAAATGTTATTAAAATAAGATATACGTTGAAAAAAAATATTGCCAAAAAACAAATTGAAAATGTTCCATTAATCGCAAAAAAAGATGGTATGATTGCTTATTTTCAATGTGCAAATGGATTTAAATTAAAGAAAGTTAATGATCTAGTTAAAAAAGGGGATGTGTTAGTAGATTCTAGTATGCAAGATTCCTTTGGTCATTTGAAATCGGTTAAAGTAGAAGGTTGTGTTTTTGCATATACCTGGAAAAAAGTTGTAATAGAGATAAAGAATAATCATTTACCAGATGCGATTAATTATTGGCAAATGATATTAATGGCTAGAGATGAACTATTATTAGAATATGAAAAAGGTGAAAAAATAGTCAAAGAAAACGTTTTGCATTTTACTAAAAAACAGGATAAAATATCATTAACAGTGATTTACACTCTGTTGGAAGATATTACAACATAAGGAGATTTTTATGATTGCACGCGATACGATAAGGTTAGATATGCTAAATATTGATCAACTAAATGAATTGTTTGCTCCACAGGAGAAAAATTTAGATGTTTTGCGTTCTTTTTTCAAAGTCGATTTGACGTATCGTAACAGTGAATTAATCATTTCATGTGAGAACGAAAAAATTTGTCAACAGATTCAGGAAGTGATAAATTATTTAATCTCGTGTATATTAAAACATCAAACCATTGGGGAAAGTGAAATATTATTTGCAGCAAAAATGTCGAAGAAACAAAGTCTAGAGAAATTACAAGATTTGCATCAAGAAATGATAGCGAAAACGGTAAATGGAAAACCTATTTATCCAAAAACATTAGGACAAGCTTACCTTTATAAATGCATGAAAGAAAAAGATATTACCTTTGCGATGGGAGTCGCTGGAACTGGTAAGACCTATTTAAGTGTCATGTATGCTGCTTCTTTATTAAAAAAGGGGGAAATCAGCAAAATTATTTTAACACGTCCTGCAGTAGAAGCTGGGGAATCTTTAGGTTTTTTACCTGGTGATTTGAAGGAAAAGGTAGACCCTTATCTTCGTCCGCTTTATGATGCGTTACATGATGCACTTGGAGTTGAATTATGTGATAAATTAATTGAAAAAGAAGTGATAGAAATTGCCCCTCTTGCTTATATGAGAGGAAGAACGTTAGATAATGCTTTCATTATTTTAGATGAAGCTCAAAATACAACGAAAGCACAATTGAAGATGTTCTTAACAAGAATGGGTTATCATTCTAAAATAGTAGTGACTGGAGATGTCACACAGATTGACTTGATAAAAAAACATGATTCAGGACTCGTAAGTGCGAAATCAATCTTATCTTCGATTTCTGATATTGCTTTTGTTGAACTAAGTAGTCTTGATGTCGTGCGTCATCCATTGGTTCAAAGAATCATTGAAGCATATGAACATTATGAAGGTGGACAATAATTAGGTTCATCTTTTTTTGTGTGAATAACATTTGTAGCGTATATCTTTAGTAGGAGGAAACGCTATGAAAAAAATAATATTAGGTATTTTATTACTTTGTTTTTGTGTATATCAACGATATGATTATATTGATCTATCTTCCTATCAAAGCAATACGATTAAAGTAGAAATTAAAGGTGCAGTTGTTCATCCTGATGTATATTCATTAGCGTATGATGCGACATTACAAGATTTGATTGAAGCGGCTGGTGGAATCACTGAAAATGGGGATACAAGCACATTAAATCAGAATCAAATTTTGCATCATCAAGATGTTATCGTCATTAAAAATAAGACGGAACAAAAACTAATATCGATTAATAGTGCTAATTTGGAAGAACTATCACAATTGAATGGTATTGGTGTTGCAACTGCAGAAAAGATCATTGATTATCGTACTAACAATGGCCCATTTCAGAAATTAGAAGACATTATGAATGTCAAAGGGATCAAAGAAAAACTTTATGCTAAGATAAAGGATCAAATATGTCTCTGATACGACACCATTTTCTTGCAATTTCGTTTGTCATAGCAGCATTAATTATTTTTTCGAATCCCATATGTCAAGTCATTATTCTTGTTCTTTCTTTTCTATATTTTTATTCTTTGATAAAAAATGGCTCTTTTTTGATTTTGATCATCTTATTTGTTTTTCTTATCACTCACGTTAGTGAACCGCTGATTCCAAAAAAGGAGTTTATAAAAAAAGAAGTCATTGTAGAAGAGATTCATCATAATTATGCGGTTGTTTCAAGTAGTAATGAAAGATATTTACTTTATCCTATTGAAGATTCTATGAAATTGAAAGATAAAATACAAATCGAGGGAATACAAAATGAAATCGTTTCATTTCATAACAAAGATATTTTTCAATTTGATCGTTATATGCAAAAGAAAAAAATCAATGCATCTATCTATGTAAAAAAATATCAAATAATTGCTTCTTCCAATGAAATCAAAGCGAAATTATATCGATATATTGATGGTTTTGAAAACAAAAAAGTTCGTGCTATTTTACGAAAAATGTTTTATCGAATCAATGAAGAAAGCCAGTCGTATTTATTTTATGTATCAGGCGGACACTTGCTTTTTCTAGCTTTATTGATCTCCAAACTGTTTTCGTGTTCTTATCAGAAATGTGTCTTTATTATAGCGTTTTGTTTCTTGCTGTTGTTTCCAGTCACAACATATCTAATAAGAATTTATATTTTTGCCTTTGTTGCTCTTTTTTTTAACGATTATAACCATAGAGAGCAGACAGGATTGGCAATCCTAACTTGTCTATGGATGGATGAATCGTTATTGTATGATATTGGCTTTTTATTTCCTGTTCTACTACGAATTGTATTCCAATTTCGTATTACATCGATTTCAAATAATCTTATTTCAATGATGCTTGTTTTTCCATTTCAATTATATGCATTTCATGAATGTCATCCTATATTACTAATTTGTTATCGTTGGGTTCGTTTTGTTAGTGGTTGTAATTTTGTGATAGCAGTACTTACTTTACTATTTCCTTTTCTACAAAGCATTTTATTATTGATGCAAAGCGTAATGGATCTTATGATATATTTGATAAATCATTCTTTTTTAATCATAGGAAAGCCAGCATTTTGGTGGTTAATCATTTGGTCTATTACAATGTATCATTTAATTAGTACACAAGAAAATCAAAGAAAAAGACTCCTAGTAATTTTTTTACTAATGATCATGCAATGTTTTCAAAAAGAATTAACATGGTATGGGGAAGTTACATTTATTGATGTTGGACAAGGGGATTGCATATTAGTAAGGGAACCTTTTTTTGGTGAAGTATTATTGATTGATGTAGCAGGAAAAGTGGGAAGTGATTTAGCAATGACTACGATTTTACCAGTGTTAAAATCAAAAGGAATAAAGAAAATTAATAAAATTGTGATTACTCACGAGGATTATGATCATTCTGGTAGTCTTTCTTCTTTATTACAAAAGATGGAAGTGGAAGAAGTAATGAAAGAAAGAGAAGATTTTTCCTTATCTTATTTATCTTTTAATGCGTATTCTGCAGAAGAAGGAGTGGATGAAAATGAAAATAGTATCGTTTTATTTTCAAGGATAAATCATTTAAATTATCTTTTTTTAGCAGATATACCAAAGAAAATAGAAAAAAGGATGTTAGAAGAGTATCCAAACATACATGCCGATATTGTAAAAATTGCCCATCATGGTTCAAACACAAGCAGCGATATTGACTTTATCCATCAAATCCATCCACGTGTCGCTGTTATCAGCAGTGGGAAAAATAACCGATATCATCATCCTCATGAAGAAGTTCTAACCATATTAGAAAAAGAGAATTGTTATGTAGCAAACACGCAACAAGTAGGAAGCATTAGTATTTATTTTCACTATGGTTTTAATTTTTATCAACAAGAGGATGGTAGAATTTCTATACTACCATGGTAATAGTTGTTTCAATGACAAATAATTGGTAAAATAGGAATGGTGATAACATGATTTTTGTTTTGCATGGTGAAGAATATTTTTTGATAAAAAAAGAAATCAATCGTATTATTGATCAATATGTTAGTTTTGAAAAAGAAATGAATACTGCCATCTTTGATTATGGAAAAAATACTATGGAAGAAATCATTGCTGATGCCCAAACGATTCCTTTCTTTTCTGATTACAAAGCATTGATTGTGTCGCAAGCAGATTTTTTAGGAAGTGGAAGTATTGAGGAAACGTCTCAAAAAGCATTGCTAAATTATCTGGATTCACCAAATGAAAGTACCATATTAATTTTTACAACGAATCAAAACAAATTGGATAATCGAAAAAAAATTGTAAAATATTTAAATAAAAAAGCAAAAGTAAAATCATTTGGTCAATTTAATGATTACGAGCGAGGACAGTTTGTTACGGATTATTGTAAACAATTAAATCTTCATTTAAGTAGAGATGCATTAAAGGAATTCTATTATCGAGCTGGGTATTCTTGTGCTCGAATCCAAAGAGAACTAGAAAAACTCTCTCTTTATGCAACTGACATAGAAAAAGATGATGTCATTGCTTTGGTGACACGACCATTGGACGATAATGTGTTTGACTTATTTCATTCGCTGATTTCACATGATTTTAGCCGTGCATTTCGTTATTGGAAGGATTTTGATGCACAAAATATTGATCCCATTGCATTGATTGCGATGTTAGCAAGTCAATATCGTTTTCTTGACGAAGTGAAAATATTAAGAGAAATTGGTTTAAATGCGAAAGAAATTGCAAATGAATTAGGTGCTCATCCCTATCGGGTGGAAAAGACATTACAACAATGCCACTATATAACGACCAAAGAAATTAACATTACTTTGAATGACCTTGCTTGCTTGGATCAAAAAATAAAGTCAGGAAAAATAGATAAAAAATTTGGATTTGAAATGTTTTTAATTGAAAGAGGAATGTAAATGAAATCATTAAAAGAATTATATCGTATTGGACCAGGTCCATCGAGTTCTCATACTCTTGGTCCTCAAAGAGCTTGTTTAAAATTTAAATCGGAAACGGAAAATGCACAGCAGTATGAAGCACATCTATATGGTTCCTTATCTTTAACTGGAAAAGGACATTTAACAGATTATATCATTAAGGAAACACTGAAACCCAAACCATGTCACGTTTTTTTTCACAGCGATACACTAGAACATCCAAATACGATGATTTTAAGGGCATTTAGCAATAAGAAATGCGAAAAAGAATGGGTCGTATATTCGATTGGAGGAGGAGCAATTAAGATCAAAGGAGAAGAAAATGAATCTGAGTTAGAAGGTAAAGACGTTTATCCTCATGAATTTTTGGATGATATTAAGAAATATTGTAACGAACATAAAATGACATTTCTTGATTATATTAATGCAAATGAAGATATTGATGAATATATGAATCAAATATTAAATCAAATGCTGGAAACGGTTGATCGAGGCTTACATAAAGAAGGATTTCTACCAGGGAAATTAAAATTAGAGCGTTGTGCAAAAAAACTGTATGATATTGCGAACCGTATGGACTATGAAGAAAGAAGTAAAATGTTGATCAGTTCTTATGCATATGCGGCTGCAGAAGAGAATGCTTCTGGTGGTATAACAGTGACAGCCCCTACCTTAGGAAGTAGTGGTGTACTTCCTGCAGTGATGTATTATTATTACTATAATAAAGGGGTAGATAAGAAAATTTTAGCGGATGCATTAAAAGTCGGAGGATTATTTGGAAATTTAATAAAACATAATGCCACGATTTCTGGTGCAAAAGGAGGTTGTCAGGCAGAAATTGGAGCGGCTTGCAGTATGGCAAGTGCAGCGGTTGCTTTTATTCAGCGATTAAATGATCGTCAAATAGAGAGTGCAGCAGAAATCGGTATGGAACATCATTTGGGATTGACATGCGATCCGGTAGGTGGGTATGTTATGATTCCTTGTATTGAACGTAATGCAGTAGCTGCTTTGCGAAGTATGGATAATGCATTTTTAACAAAATATTTAGGTAATATAAGAGAAAGTAAAGTTAGTTTTGATATGGTTGTCAATACGATGAATTACACTGGAAAAAAACTTCCGGTTGAATTAAAAGAAACATCATTAGGTGGTTTAGCAGTAGAAGTTCCATTTGATAACAAAGAATAGTAAATGGAGATCATATCCTATCGTCAGGTAATGATCTCCTTTTTTTATAGAGTAATAAAAAAGATACCAATCGGTACCTTAATTATTCTTGTATAACGAATTAAGCAATTGAGTTTACTGCTTTACTTAAACGTGCTTTTTGTCTGCTAGCATAGTTTTTGTGATAAATTTTATCAGATACAGCCTTATCTAATTTAGAATTAGCTACATTGTATGCTTTTACAGCGGCATCCTTATCACCTGCTTCAACCGCTTTTAATACTGCTTTGATTGCAGTTCTTAAGCTAGATTTTTTAGAAGCAACTGCTAAGTTTCTTTTGTTGTTTGTCAATACACGTTTCTTCTGTGATTTAATGTTAGGCATTTTGACACCTCCTAATTTCATGTGCCATAAAATTATATCAAATGATTTTATAAAATGCAATAATACAAGCAAAAATTACCATACTATTTTTGAGGTGTACGAAAACGATGAAACACAAATTACAGTTAAGAACCGATTTTTGCGATGAAATGATCGTTAAAGAACATCATGATGATACAATTTCATGTACGGTAACAAAAAAAGGACAATGTCAAATTACTAAGGTAGAAGTGAAATCAGAAAAAAATTTATTACAAAAAGAAATTGGTACCTATATCACGATTGAATATGAAACGTTGCAAGACTATGCAATGCGAATGGAAATTGAAGAAGCAATGAAAGAAGAATTGCGATTGCTTTTCAACAAACTTACATCTGATTGCCAACGTGTGTTAGTGGTCGGTTTAGGAAATCGCGATATGGTATCCGATGCATTAGGACCAAAATGTGCTGATCATATTATGGTGACGGCTCATTTTTATCGCGAAAACAAAGAGGAATTTCTTCAAGGAACAAGAGATGTAGCAGTCGTATCTCCTGGTGTTATGGGACAGACAGGACTAGAAAGTGCTGCCATTGTTGAACAAATTGTAAAATTGTATGAACCTGATTTAGTACTTGTTATTGATGCATTAGCAACGAGTTCAATTACAAGAATCAATCGAGCTATTCAAATTAGTGATAATGGTATCAAACCAGGAAGTGGGGTAGGAAATCATCGTCATGAATTGAGTGAAAAAACATTACATCGACCAGTAATTGCGATAGGAGTTGCTACAGTAACATCAATTGGTACTATTTTGGAAGAAGGTTTAGTAAAATTAAAACAGGAGGAAATGCTTAAGGCAATTAATGAAGTTATGGATTTAAACCTAGTGGTAACACCTAAAAATATGGATAGTGAACTTCATTATTTAATTACGATTATTGCCGAAGCATTAAATCATGTATTACATCCCGATTATGCGAATCTTTAGCATATTTTAACGCTTCTCTCATACACTGAAGTATGAGGTAAAGCCATGAAAACTTCCATCAAAATATTTATAAAACTCTGTTTGTTTACATATTTCTTATTTTTAACTCCTTTTTTTAATGCTCTTCCTAATCAATTTGGTTTCAAACAGTTGTTTTTTAAATCAAATGTTTATGAAAGTGAATTGCATCAAGTTTCCATTAAAGAAAGGTTATCCATGATGAAAATTGAAAAAGGAGTATTATTGAATGATGAAAATACAAATGCTATTTCCATTCAAAGTGGAGAATATGTCAACAACAGTAATAAAGAAGAAACTAAGGAAAATCAAACTACGATTTCTAATGTCGATGGAAAAAAAGTTTATATCTATAATACGCATCAACAGGAAGGTTACCAAGATAATAAGACTGTTATGGATGCTTCAATAGAACTTGCCAATCAACTTCAAAATGCAGGTGTCCAAGTGGTCTATGAAACCAATGATTTTACAAATTATTTAAAAAGCAAAGGATTGGATTATAATTCAAGTTATCAAGCATCGTATTACTATTTAAATGAAGCATTTGTAAAATACGGAGGATTTGATTTGGTCATTGATTTCCATCGTGACAGTATACCAAGAGAAAGTACTTATGTTACGATTAATAACAAAAGCTATGCGAAAATGATGTTTGTCATTGGCGCGTTATCAAAAAATTTTGAACATGTCAATCTTCTTAGTTTAGAATTAACGAATATCATTGAATCCATACAACCAGGTGTGATAAAACAACCGATGCAAAGAGAAGCTTATTATAATCAACAGGTATATGAAAACAGTGTTTTGATAGAAGTAGGCAGTGATAATAATACCTATGAAGAAGTGAAAAATTCGACAAATTTACTTGGTGAAGCTATTATACAATATTTAGGGTGATATAATGCGCAGATTTCTTTATGATGCCATTCTTCTAACCTTATTGGTATTAATTGGGCTAAGTATAAATACCAATGATAGTAATGAAATAGAAGAAGAAATTAAACAATTTGAATCAAATATTCAAAATCATCAACTTATAGAAAAAAAATCGAAGCAAGCAGCGTTAAATCAAATTGAGGAAAATGGAGCAAGTGAAGTAGCGAAAAGTGCTTCTATTTTGTTAAAAGAGTGGGTAACAGTAAGTGTCGAATCGTTATCTACGATATTTGAAATGATTATTCAATGAAAACCATAAGGGAATTGCGGTATTATTAACTTTGATTCCCTTTTTCTTTTGCTTTTTTAGTGTTTTTCGATATAATGATATGAGTAAAAGGAGTGAGTGTATTATGCGTATTGTATTTATGGGAACACCAGTATTTGCAACAGCAATTTTAGAACAGCTTATTTGTGATCATTATGAGGTTGTTGGAGTAGTGTCACAACCAGATAAAAAAGTTGGAAGAAAACAACTGTTAACAATGACTCCTGTGAAAGAATATGCATTGAAGCATGGGATTGAGGTGTTTCAACCACAACGCATCAAAGAGGATTATGATCAAATTGTTGCTTGGCATCCCGACCTTATTGTCACATGTGCCTATGGGCAAATGATTCCTGAGCATATATTAAATATGCCTAAATATGGAAGTTTAAATGTCCATGCCTCGTTACTTCCAAAATTAAGAGGAGGTGCACCGATTCATAAAGCAATCATATACGGACATGAAAAGAGCGGTGTTTCTATTATGAGAATGGTAAAACAAATGGATGCTGGTGCTTATATGCTACAAAAAGAGGTAATCATTGGCAAAGATGATACCACGGCAATTTTACACGATAAGTTAATGGACGTTGGAGCAAAAGCAATCAGTGAAGCCATCCCGTTGCTTTTGAATGGACAAGCATGTTTTGTTGAACAAAAAGAAGAGGAAGCAACATTTGCAAATAATGTTTCCAAAGAAGAAGAAAAAATTAACGCGAATCAACCAGTTCAAGTTGTTTATAATCATATTCGTGGTTTGATTAGTTGGCCCGTTGGGTATATTGTTGTAAATGGGAAAAAAATAAAAATTCATGAAGCAAGAATGATAAATGATCAAATATTAGAACCGATGGGAACGCTTTATGAATATCATAAAAAATTATTTTTGCAATGTCAGGATGGCAGCATTGAACTATTATGTGTTCAATTAGAAGGAAAAGCAAAATGTACCGCCAATGATTTTATCAATGGTGCTGGAAGAAATTATATTGGAAAAGTAATGGAGTGGATATAATGAAACAAGAGAATATTCGTAATTTTTCAATTATTGCACATATCGACCATGGGAAATCTACGCTAGCAGATCGGATTCTTGAACTAACCGAAACGGTAGAACAGCGGGAAATGAAGTCGCAATTATTAGATTCGATGGATTTGGAGAGAGAACGTGGAATTACCATAAAACTAAATGCAGTACAATTAAAATATAAAAGTAAAAATGGAGAAGAATATATCTTTCATTTAATTGACACTCCGGGACATGTCGATTTTACGTATGAAGTTTCTCGATCATTAGCGGCTTGTGAAGGGGCTGTTTTAGTTGTTGATGCAGCACAAGGAATAGAAGCGCAAACATTGGCTAATGTCTATCTAGCATTGGATAATGATTTGGAAATACTTCCGGTGATTAATAAAATTGATTTGCCTAGTGCACAACCGGAAGTTGTTAAACAGGAGATTGAAGAAGTGATCGGTTTAGATGCTTCTTATGCTCCTTTAATTAGTGCGAAAAGTGGATTAAACATTGAAGAAGTATTAGAAGATATTGTGAAATATGTTCCTGCTCCAAAAGGTGAAAGAAATGCACCATTACAAGCTTTGGTATTTGATTCCATCTACGATTCCTATCGTGGGGTAATTGCTTTTGTTTCTATTAAAGAAGGAAAAGTAGCGGTAGGAGATAAAATTACTTTTATGGCGACAGGAGCTGAGTATGAAGTATTAGAAGTGGGAATAAGAACGCCAAAAGAGGTCAAAAAACAAGAATTGGTTTGTGGAGAAGTAGGGTGGATTACAGCAGCGATTAAATCCATCAAAGATGTTCGTGTGGGGGATACGATAACAAATGCGAATACCCCAGCAAGTGAACCATTAGAAGGTTATCGTATTATGAATCCAACCGTATACTGTGGTTTATATCCAGTCGATAATGCGAAATACAACGATTTGCGTGATGCATTAGAAAAATTACAGTTAAATGATGCTTCTTTGCATTTTGAACCAGAAACATCACAGGCATTAGGATTTGGGTTTCGATGCGGTTTTCTAGGGTTATTACATATGGACGTAATTCAGGAACGAATTGAAAGAGAATATAATATCGATATTATTGCGACTTCTCCTTCGGTGGTCTATCATGTCTATCTGACCGATGGTAATTGCATTACGGTTGATAATCCAAGTATGCTTCCTGAAGCACAGAAAATTAATCGAATCGAAGAACCTTTTGTAAAGGCAACCATTATGGTTCCTAATGATTATGTTGGTGCGATTATGGAATTGTGCCAGAAAAAAAGAGGTATCTATAAAGATATGATCTATATTGATGCTAATCGTATGAATGTAATCTATGAATTACCATTAGCAGAAATTGTTTTTGATTTCTTTGATCGTTTGAAATCAGCAACAAAAGGATATGCTTCTTTTGATTATGAAGTGATTGGCTACCAAGCAAGTAATTTAGCAAAAATGGATATTTTATTAAATGGTGAAGTAATTGATGCATTAAGTATTATTGTGCATAAAGATTTTGCTTATCAACGTGGGAGTCAATTGACAAGTAAATTAAAAGAACTAATTCCAAAGCATCAATTTGAAATACCTGTACAAGCTGCAATTGGTGGTAAAATTATTGCACGTACCAATATTAAGTCACTCCGTAAAAATGTATTGGCAAAATGTTATGGTGGGGATATTTCGCGAAAGAAAAAATTATTAGAAAAACAAAAAGAAGGGAAAAAACGTATGAAAGCGGTGGGAAGTGTGGAAATTCCTCAAGAGGCTTTCATGGCAGTACTTTCTATGAATGACGAATAATGAAAAAGAAGTGAAAAGCACTTCTTTTTTTGACGAAAAAAATCGAATAAAACACAGACAAAATAGAAAACTGTTACAATAACATAGGTGAAGATCATGGAAGCAATCAGTTATTATAGTGAAGAAGAATATAGAAATAAGAAGGAAATTTTTGCGATGTATGGACATCCGGCTGGGGATTGTCTTTGGGAAGAAATTTTAGCGTATCGCAATCAATATTTTTATTCTTTGGACTTTTCCAATCGAAATTATTATGTTACCTTAAATAAAACATTATTTCTAAAAATGGAAAGAGTTTATGAAATCCAATATGAAGATTATCATCTAATCCCAATGCTACCTTATTTAAAGGAAGAAACACTTGGAATTGAAAGTGTTCTTATCCATTATCAAAAATGGAATCCTGAAAAAAACAATAGTAATCAGTATCGTTTTTTAGTAAAAGAAGGTCCGGTATTGATCAAAGTATTTGTAATTGCTTGTTTTTATCATAATGAACAATTACTTTATTTGTTTCTTGCGTTGCATCATAAGAGTGGAATGTTTCCATTAGTACAAGAATGGCAACAATATCATTTAAAAAATGTATTCGATCGCGATCTTACTTATGATTTAAGAGATTTTCTTGATTTCATTTATTTTAAATCCCAAAAGAATATGATAAAGTTGAAAGGAGATGAATTGGATAACCTTTCATTTGAAGCACTTCGTTTACGTTTTCCTATGTTGAATGAAAAACAATTACAGTTTTATTTTTCACATCACGAATGCAATTGTTATTATCTGATTTCACATTATGAGAAATTTGCTGATGTAAGTTATGAAACGGCACGAAAAGCAATGGAAATGCTTTATGAATATCATTTCTACCAAAAACAAAAAATAGGAAAAAAATTTGTGTACTACACTGTTGGATAATATAACGATGGGATGTTCTTTGTATTTATTTTCGGAATCTTTATCATTATTACGCTGTTTTCTTAATTATCAGCATAATAATCCATATTTTAAAATTAATGTAATCTCGAATTGCATTTGTGATAAAAAGAATGATAATAATAAAGAGATTGTCGTTGTGATTGATAGCATAAAATGTAATGATGAATTGTTTCGTTTTCTCAACAAAAAGATGAAAGAGAAAAAAGATATTTATCTGCTATGTACCAACAGCGTTATTGCAGGATCCAACAAATTAATTAGTATGCAAGAACATTTTAAGTCTTTCTTAATTTTAAATGCTCCTTTAGATATCATTGTTTTTTCAAAGTGGTTTCAAAATCTTTCTCTTAGTGGATGTTATCAACATTATCATAAACGAAAAGAAATTAATCGAATGTTATCGCAGTTGAATATTCCAATTCATTTAAATGGTCATTACTATTTGAGTTGTGCGATTGCGATAAAAATAGAAGATAAAGGACTGAAACTGTATGAAATTTATGATAAAATTGCTAGAGAGAACCATACAACTTCTTCTCGTGTGGAACGTGCGATGCGAATCGCAATGCAAAAAATAGATTGTGATAAAGTAAATATGCTATTAGGACTTTCTACGAAACGAATGAACATGCATTTATTTATTCTGCAAGTAGCAAATCATTTCTCTCAATAAAGGAGGACGAGTAATGCGTCATTTATATCTACATGTTCCATTTTGTAATTCTATTTGCTATTATTGTGATTTTAAGCGAAGTATTTATCAAGAAGAAATCGTATATGCTTGGCTTAAAAGCATTGATAAAGAGTTAATGTCCATAAGTGAAAGTCAAATGGAAACCATTTATATTGGTGGTGGGACTCCGACCGCATTGAATGAGAAACAATTATCTCATTTACTAACCATGTTAGATCGTTTTACCGATGTGAATGAATACACAATTGAATCAAATATTGAATCCTTGTCTTTTTCTAAAGTAAAAATTATGTTGGAACATGGAGTAAACCGTATTTCATTAGGAGTGCAATCATTACAAGATTCATTATTACAAACGATGAATCGAAAACATACAGCTGCTGATGTCTTTCACAAAATTGAACAATTACATGAATGGGGAATTCATAATATTTCTTGTGATTTTATTTATGGTTTTCATAATCAAACAAAATTTATGTGGGAACAGGATTTGATAAAAATATGCACTTGTCCTTATGTTAACCATCTATCTCTTTATTCTTTGACCATTGAAGAAAATTCGGTGTTTGGAAAAAGGAAACAGCAAAAGTGTGATTCTGAAATAGAGGCATGGATGTATGAAAGAGCAATTCAAATTTTAACAGCTAATGGATTTCATCAATATGAAGTAGCTAATTTTGCTAGAGGAGAGAAGGAATCCTGCCACAATAAAGGGTATTGGCATTATGATGATTTTTATGGTATTGGTTTAGGTGCAAGTGGAAAGAAAGGAAATGTAAGATATGAGAATTGTGGAACGATCCATGAATATTTACAGGGTAAGCACCAAGTGGTAAAAGAAGAATTATCGATTGAAGATAGGATGTTTGAAAACATCATGATGTCATTGCGCTTAAAAGAAGGAATGTCGATAACTTGTTTTAACACCCGTTATCATTGTGATTTTAAGGAATATTATAAAGAACCTTTACAAAAAAATATCGAAAAAAAATGGTTAGAAATAAAGGGGGATTATGTGAGAACAACCAATCAAGGTATGTTGTTTTTGCATGATATATTAATTGATTTTTTATAGAATGGAGTGAAATATATGAAAGAAAAATGTATTGCAAAAGAAGTGATCTATGATGGAAAAATTATTCGTGTAGAAAGGGATCAAGTGGAACTAGAGGATGGACATAGAAGTGTCCGTGAAGTTGTTTTTAATAGTGGTGGCGTTTGTGTATTAGCTTTTTGTGAAAATGGGAAAGTCATTTTAGGAAAACAGTTTCGCTATCCTTCAAAAGAAGAATTATATGAACTTCCAGGTGGAAAACAAAATCCAAATGAAAGTTTTGTTGAAAGTGGTTTAAGAGAATTAGAAGAAGAAACCGGTTATACTAGTAACCAGGCAAGTTATTTTGGATATCTATATCCTACGGTTGCTTACTGTAGTGAAGTGATTCATATGGTAGTCGCGGAAAATTGTTATTACAATAAAAAACATTTAGATGATGGTGAACATGTAGAGGCAATCCTTCTTGATTATGAGGAAGTGAAGCGAATGATTTTTGATAATGAAATTAAAGACGGAAAAACAATCGTTGCATTTTTAAAGTATGACGCATTGCAACACTCGTGTAATAATAAGAAAAAATAGTATAATAAAATTAGAAAGTGAGGGATCCCTATGAAAAAGAATACGGTAATTACGATTAGTAGACAATTTGGAAGTGGAGGGAGAGAAATTGGTAAAGCAATTGCTGAGAAATTAAAAATTCCTTTCTATGATAAAGAAATTATTGCGATAGCAGCACAAGAAAGTGGGATTGATGAAGAATTATTTAAGAAAGAGGAAAATCGCACAAGTCGTGCATTCTATTTGTTAGGAACGATTTCTTATGCCTTAGGTTCTCCTATCACTATTGATAGTGGGATGTCGATTAATGATCGAATGTTTTCCATTCAATCTTCTATTATTCAAACATTAGCTGAAAATGAATCTTGTGTCATTGTGGGAAGATGCAGTGATTATGTTTTAAAAGATTATGATAATGTTATCTCTGTTTTTATTTATGCAGATGAGAAGGATCGTATTACAAGAGCTAGTGTAGAATACAAATTAGCAGGTGAAAATATGGCTGATTTAGTTCATAAAATTGATCGTGAACGTGCGAATTATTATAATTACTATACAGGCGAAAAATGGGGCGATTGCGAACGTTATGACCTTTGCATTAATTCAAGTGCATTTTCTTTTGAAACGACTGTGAATATGATTGTTGATTTATTTCATAATAAATAAGAAAGTAATCTTTCATAGAAAAAACCTCCTTACTGCATAATTCGTAAAGAGGGTACCTATTGTAGTGAATCTTAAAATGGACATAAATTTTTTCTAGTAATGATAAGTTGAATCTTTTACCTGTAAAGAGGATCAAGCCTATTCATCTTACCTGAATTCATCTTCGTGCCCATAAAATATTTCATTCTTTCGTTTTCCAAAGAAATTTTGTATTACACAATTATCCAAACCTATTGCATTTTTTAATTATACTTTGTTCAGTAGAGACGGTACAAGCAGACTTCCTGACAATTTTGTTGAACAAAAATGGATTCCGTTCATAGTAGGATACTCCTTTTTAATTTTCTTCGTGATAATATTTAATCAGTGCTTGTGTCCCCATCTCTGCAAAACCAGTTTCTTCTAATGTTTCATACATTTGATAGACGCATTCTAACATCTTTAATGGAGTTCCTTTTTCTTCCATTACGCTTTTTGCGATTCGCATATCTTTTGTGAAATGTTTAATAAAAAAACCAGGTTCGAAATCATTGTTTAATACACGAGGAGCCATATGTTCCATTTGCCAACTACCGGCAGCACCACTACCAATTGCATTGAGTACAGTGGTATAATCGAGTCCATTTTCTTTCATATAAACAAGAGCTTCACTATAAGCAGCTGTGGCGCCTGCAACTGCGATTTGATTACACATTTTACTGTGCTGTCCACAGCCTGCTTTTCCGATATAATTAATGTTGGTTCCAAGTTTTTCAAAAAGAGGCAAGGTTTTCTCATAAGTATCTATTCGACCTCCAACCATAATCGATAAGGTTCCCTTTTTTGCACCGATATCACCACCTGATACAGGAGCATCAAGAGCAGAAAGTCCTTTCTCACTGTCCGATGCTTTCTGTGCAATTTTTTCAGCAAGCTGTGGGGAAGAAGTCGTCATATCCACTAAGATAGCATTTCTTTTTGCATGTTCAATGATTCCATCTTTACCTAAATATATTTCTTCTACATCTTTCGGATAAGCAACCATTGTGAAAATAAAATCACAATCTTGTACACATTCTTGAATACTGTCAGTTAAGGTAGCTTCGTTTACCAAATTTAACATTTTTTCTTTGCTTCGATTATATACTTTAACCTCATAATTTGGTGTTAAGTGCTGCACCATTGCATTTCCCATAACACCAGTACCAATCCAAGCTATTTTCATAAATTTTCTCTCCTTTTTTCATATTATAACAATGAAATGCGAAGTTTTTTATCTTTTCTTTTCGATTTTCCACTAAAATAACATTATTTTACACATTGTTTTCATATATTTATCACAAAAAAGGATTATATTATATCCTGTAAACGGATAGGAGTGATCATGAATGAACAAAAATAAGATTATGGCCTACATGATATCTGGGCTTTTGATGTTTTCGTTAGGTTGTGCTGGTGGTTATGTTGGCACAACGATTGCAAATAAAAATCAGGTTTCGACCGATACAAAAATCGTGAAAACAAGTGCGATTGAAGCTGCAACAACAGACATCTCAGTGGTTGCCGAAAGTGCTTCTCCTAGTGTTGTAGCGATAACAACAGAAACGGTTCAGTTGGGAAGTTTTATGCGACAATCGGTTAGTGAAGGTGCAGGAAGTGGAGTAATCATTACAAATGATGGGTATATTATTACAAACCATCATGTGGTGTCAGGGGCAAGATCGATTCAGGTTACCTTAGCGGATAATACAACTCATGAAGCAGAATTGGTTGGTAGCGATGCGACAAATGATATTGCTGTTATTAAAATTGATGCAACGAATTTGACGGTAGCTGCAATTGGGAACTCCGATCATTTAAAAATTGGGGAAGATGCGATTGTCATAGGAAACCCATTAGGTACTCTTGGTGGTACCGTAACCGAAGGAATCATCAGTGCAACCTCTAGAACAATGACCATTGATAATGTAGAGATGAATTTACTTCAAACGAGTGCAGCAGTCAATCCAGGTAATTCTGGTGGTGGATTGTTTAATTCGAATGGAGAACTTGTAGGAATCGTTAATGCAAAAATAAGTGATGAAGATGTGGAAGGTATTGGTTTTGCCATTCCAATTAATCAAGCAATTGATATTGCAGAGCAGATTATTGATAACGGCGGATTTGCAAATGGTAACTATACTTTAGGAATTACAATGATTGAAATCAAAGATGAAGAAACGGCTCGTCGATATAATGTTGATAAAACCGGTATCTATGTTTACAGTGTAGTGGAAGGAAGCGATGCCGAAGAAGCTGGAATTAAAAGCGGAGATCGTTTAGTCTCGGTTAATGGTACAAAGGTAAATACGACCGATAGCGCAAAATCATTAATCAAATCTTCAAAAAAAGGTGACACATTGAAAATCGTTGTTGATCGAAATGGAAAAGAGAAAACATTTACTATAAAAATTTAAAAAAGATTGAAAAGAAATAGAAATCATGCTATTATACTATCGGTTTTAACCTAGGAATATGGACACTCCGACCTATCTCTTGGATTAGAACGTCATTTAAGAAGGAGGAAATAGAAATGATTTCAAAAGAAAGAAAACAGGCAATTATGAAGGAATACGCAGTCCACGAAGGAGATACTGGATCTCCTGAAGTACAGATTGCAGTATTAACAGAAGAAATCAACCGTTTAACTGAACACATGAAAGAACACAAACACGACTTTCATTCTCAGAGAGGTCTGATGCAGAAGGTTGGTACTCGTCGTAATTTGTTAAAGTATTTAAAGAATAAAGACTTGGACCGTTATCAGACTCTAATTAAACGTTTAGGATTAAGAAAATAATCGCCGAAAACCATCGAATGATGGTTTTTTTATATTCTCTGATAACTTAAAGGTTACCATTTTATTGCTTTCTTTTGTTGAAAATGTATGATATGATTACAAAGGAAATTTTAAAGAGGTGATTAAAATATGGCGAAAGAAGTATTTCGTTTAAATTTCCACGGTAGAAATATTGTGGTTGAAACAGGAGAAATCGCCAAACAGGCTGGGGGGTCTGTTTTAGTAAGATATGAAGATACTGCTGTATTATCATGTGCTACTGCAAGTTCTCAAGCAAAGATGGATATTGATTTCTTCCCATTAACTGTAACTTATGAAGAAAAATTGTATTCAGTTGGAAAGATTCCGGGTGGTTTTTTAAGAAGAGAAGGAAGACCTGGGGAGCATGCAACTTTAACAGCTCGAATGATTGATCGTCCAATACGTCCTTTATTTGCGGAAGGATTCCGAAACGAAGTTCAAGTGGTGAATACCGTTCTTTCAGTAGAACAGGATTGCACACCAGAAATGACTGCTATGTTAGGTGCATCTTTGGCTTTGTGTATTTCAGATATTCCATTTAATGGACCGATTGCAGGAGTAAATGTTGGCTATATTGATGGTGAATACATCATTAATCCTACACCAGCGCAAGCGGAAGTAAGTCGCATAAATTTATCGGTAGCAGGTACGAAATATGCGGTTAATATGGTGGAATCGAGTGCAAGCGAAGTAAGCGAAGAAGAAATGCTTGGTGCAATTCTTTTTGGGCACGAAGCAATTAAAGAATTGGTGGCTTTTGAAGAAGAAATCATCGCTAAGGTAGGAAAACCAAAACGAGAAATTGAACTATATACGATTGAAGAAGCAATTGATAGCGAAGTGCGCGAAAAATTTGAAGCGGCTATCCGTGCAGCAGTATCCATTGAAGGTAAATTGGAACGCTATGGCAAGATTGATGAATTAACAGAGGAAGCCGTTGCATTATTTGAAACGAAATCATACGAAGATGAGAAATGTAAAGATCGCGCCATCAAACAAGTAAAACAGATTTGTCATGGTATTGAGGCAGATGAAGTTCGACGTTTGATTATTGAAGATAAAATTCGTCCTGATGGAAGAAAGATCGATGAGATACGTCCATTGAATTCCCAAGTGGATTTATTGCCTAGAGTACATGGAAGTGCCTTGTTTACTCGTGGCGAAACACAAGTATTAAGTGTAACAACATTAGGTGCAATCAACGATAATCAGATCATTGATGATTTAACAGAAGTTGAAACAAAACGTTTTATGCATCATTATAATTTCCCACCATATTCGGTCGGTGAAGTCGGACGTATGGGAACACCAGGACGTCGTGAAATTGGTCATGGTGCATTAGGTGAAAAAGCATTAAAACAGGTGTTACCTACGTTAGAGGAATTCCCATATACCATTCGTACTGTAGCAGAGGTGTTGGAATCAAACGGTTCTAGTTCACAAGCGTCAATATGTGCAGGAACTATGTCATTAATGGCAGCAGGTGTTCCTATCAAAGCACCAGTTGCTGGAATTGCGATGGGGCTGATCATGGATGAAGAAAATAACAAATATACGGTTTTAACGGATATTCAAGGAATGGAAGATCACTTTGGTGATATGGATTTCAAGGTTGCTGGTACAACCAATGGTATTACAGCTTTACAGATGGATATTAAAGTAACTGGTATTACAAAAGAAATCTTTGAAGAAGCATTGGCACAGGCAAAAGTTGCAAGAGGGCAAATATTAGAGAATATGATGGGTGCCATTGATACGGTTCGTCCAGATGTTAGTCCTTATGCTCCGAAAACACATATCTTGCATATTGCAACAGATAAGATCAAAGATGTCATTGGACCAGGTGGTAAGATGATTAACCAAATTATTGAAGCTTGTGATAATGTGAAGATTGATATTGATGATGATGGGCAGGTTATTATTTATCACATGAATCGTGATATGATAAATAAAGCCGCTTCTATGATAGAAGATATTTGTAGAGAAGCAAAAGTTGGCGATATTTATGATGCAAAAGTTGTAAGAATTGAAAAATTTGGTGCTTTTGTTAATCTATTCAATGGTTGTGATGGATTGCTACATATTTCTAAAATAAAACATGAACGTGTAGAAAAAGTAGAAGATGTGCTAAAAATTGGGGATACCATTCGTGTTAAGGTGATGGAGATTGATGATAAAGGTCGTGTAAATGTATCCGCAAAAGCACTGATCGAAAAGCCAGCAAAAAAAGAAGCTTAAAAAAAGCATAAAATCTGAACAACTTAGGAACAATAACCTAGGTTATTATACAGGGACTCAAAAACGCTAAACTTAATTAAAGTGTGAAATCAGGGTTCGCCAAAAATGATAAAACAGGCATGAATTATGGCTCGAACAAGAGTAGATTTATGCCTTTTTATTATGTTTAATTCATCCAAATAAAGAGTATTTTACCGAAAACGAGTTGATTGCTCCAATAAATGTCCTTAATTAGATTTGGATGTCCGGTTTCTATGCTTTTTCATTTTTTAAGAATTCTTTCATTTTGTTTCATAAGCAGTTTATTTTATGGTAAAATAGAGAAAGAGGTGAAAAGTCATGAATTATTTAGAAAAAGCAAAAAGTTATGAAGATGCATTTCTTCAAGATTTGAAAGATATTATTCGTATTCCTTCCTTACGTAATGTAGAAGAAGCAACAGAAAATGCACCATTTGGACCGCAATGTCGTAAAGTTTTAGATGTGATGTTAGAAAAAGCGAAAAAAGATGGTTTTCAAGTTAAAGATTATCAAGGTTATGCTGGTGTAATCGAATATGGTGAAGGAGAAGAAAGTGTTGGTATTTTAGGTCATCTTGACATCGTTCCTATTGGAGAAGATTGGAGTCGGGATCCATTAGGATGTGAAATGGAAGATGGCTACGTATTTGGTCGAGGAGTGTTGGACGATAAGGGACCTACATTATGTGCCTACTATGCTTTGAAAATGTTGAAAGAGCAAGGATTTCATCCAAATAAAAAAATTATGTTGATTATGGGATGCGATGAAGAAAGTGGTATGGGTTGTATGGATTACTATTGTAAACATGGTGAAATTCCTACAATAGGTTTCACACCTGATGCTAATTTTCCTTTGATTTACGGGGAAAAAGGAATATTGAATTTTCATATTTGTTTTGATGGAGAAACAGTAATAAAAAAAATGACAGCAGGGGAACGTGCTAATGTTGTTATTGCGAAAGCTTGTGCTTTAGTGGATAACATCACTGATGAACAGAAAAATTTATTTTCTTTCTATTTAGAAAGTAATGGCGTTCATGGTGAAATTAGAGATGTTCCAGAGGGTATTGAAATCGAAGTTCAAGGTTTAGCTCAACATTCAGCATATTGTTATAATGGAGTTAATGCTGGTCTATTACTATTAAATTTCATTGCTAGTGCTTATCAAGATAGTTTGTCAAAACAGTTATATGATTTGTGTAAAGATTGGAAAGGAACGGGATTGAACATTGCATTGGAAGGTGCTTTTATGGGTTTCTTGACAATGAATACAGGTGTTATTTCCATAGAAAACGGACATGTTGATACTTTGATTGATATCCGCTATCCAAACGACATTAGTGGTTCTGAATTAATCATAAAGGTGGAAGAATGTATTAAAAATAAGAATTATCCATTCGTTTTAAAGGATATTCATGATTCTAAACCGTTGTTTGTAGATCCAAAATCAAATTTGATAACAACATTAGAGGGAAGTTATCGCAAATATAGTGGAGATGATTTTACACCAATTCAAACGATTGGTGGAGGAACTTATGCGAGAAAATTTGATAATTTTGTTGCGTTTGGACCGGAATTTCCCAAAAAAGAAGAAACTTCATTCTATGTTGGAGGCCCACATGAGAAAGATGAAGGAATGAAATTAAGTCAATTATTACAAGCAATGGCTATTTATGCAGATGCGATTGAACAACTTTCTAAATAGTAGGGAGATATTGATATATTATGAGAATGCGTAGGCTGAAATGGGCTGCTCAATTTTTAAAAGATTCGGAAATCGTAATTCATGAACCAGAAGAAATGGCAGGAAGATGGAGTGAATGTTATGGTGTTAAATCGATTCATGTCGAGATTGGAACAGGGAAAGGTGATTATTGGATAGGTATGTCACAATTGTACCCTGATTCTTTGTGGATTGGTATTGAAAAAAATGAAAGTGTGGCGGCACAAGCGGTAAAAAAAAGCGGTGAAATAAGTAAAAATCGTTGCTTTATTTATGGTGATGCCAGTGAACTTGATCGTTGGTTTAAGGAAGGAGAAGTGGATGTGATTCATTTGAATTTTTCTGATCCTTGGCCAAAAAATCGTAATAAAAAAAGACGTTTGTCTCATCCAGCGTTTTTGTTACGATATAAAAAAATATTGAAGAAAAATGGACAAATTCAAATGAAAACGGATAATGTTTCTCTATTTGAATATTCCATGTTAGAATTTTTGGAAAGTGGCTTTCATTTAATTGAATTTAGTGTTGATTTTAGAAGAGAGAAACATGATGAGGATGTTATCAGCGAATATGAAAGAAAATTCATGGAACAAGGAAATCCTATCTATCGAGCTGTTTGGCAAAACGATTAGTATATTTATTATTTTTTCGCTGCTACTACTTTGCTGCGGTTGTAGTGCAATTAGCAGTAAAAAGGTTGATGAGGAGATTATGCAAGTCTTATCGAAATGTAGTAGTATGACAAAAATTGCGGACCCGAATCATAAAAAAACATTATACACGTATTATCTTCCCCCTGATATGGGAGTATTTAAGAGCAATGAAAGTGGTAACGTCTTTTTAAAAAATGGATATCACATTGTAATGAATTTAAATGTAGAACGTTTTATTGTTGATAAATATTATCAAATAGAAGAAAATAAATTAGAAGATCAGGAAGTGCAAACTTATACTGAGGAAGAATTATTGAAAAATTCTTTGGAACAAAGTCTAGCTATATTACAAAAAAATAAGGTTAACAATAAGCCAAAAGAAATTAAAAAAAATTTTAAAATAACAAAAAAGAAAAAAGGGGATATTTTTTCTTATCATGGTTATTATTTAAATTATGATCTCGAAATGATTCCTTATGTCTTGTCGTTAAAAAAAGATGAAAATGATTATTTTATCTATCTTGATGGAACCAATGCTAGCGTCGTAACGATTGTTCCTGCGGAAGAAGTAGAAGATGTACTGTATTCTTCTATGATGATATTAAAATCAATGGCATGCGATAAAGAAGCGATTTATCAATCATACTCACTGCAATATGATATTACAAAGATGAAAGATATTGAATTGGAAGAAATGGAATCCATACCACTTCCATCGGAAGGCTATTTAGAAGATTTAATTATTCAACAGATGAGAAATTCAACCGATTAATGGTAAGGAGGTACTATGAAAACAATTATGAAAGAATTAAATTCATTAGAAGAATTTGAAGAATTATATAATAATAGTAATATTACAATTTTTACATTTAGCGCTGATTATTGTCCTGATTGTCATTTTATTAGACCATTTATGCCAAAATTAATGACAAAATATGATAATTTCAATTTTATTTATGTAGATACAAGGAAATATCCAGAAATCGCAAAAGAGTATAAAATACTTGGGATCCCTTCTTTTCTAGCAGTAAAAGAGGGAAAAGAATTGGCACGATTTGTTTCTCGTCTTCGCAAAACCGAAACGGAAATTGATTCGTTTCTTGCTACGATTGCATAGTGAATGGATACAAAGGATGTGATGATATGTTAAAAAAATTACAGGAATGGCTATTTAAAGAAGATTATGAAGAATTAGAAATTGATGATGACAATGAACGGGTTGAAAGTTTGAACGATGTTCTTTTACCAAAAGAAGCCCCGAATCAGCAGGAAGAAATAAAAAAAGAGGATATCCATCCAGTCGTTGCGCCTACGAAACAAACTTATCCTAAAATAAATATTGATATTAAAGCAGATGAACCTATCAAAGAAACAGTAAAGTCGAAAAAAAATGTTTCTGTGAAAACAAGAAAAACATTAACAAAAAAAGAAGAATATGAGATTCCACCTGTGATATCACCATTCTTTGGAATCAAAGGAGAAGAAAGCGATACACGAAGTGAAGTTAAAAAAGTAAAAACAACTTCAAAAGAAAGTTTTAATGCTGTTATTTCTCCTTATTATGGTAATTCAAAAAATAAAAATGAAAAAGAAAAGAAAGATACATTAGAAAAAAAAGAAAATCTAGTTAGTACAGCTGCTGAAATAGAAGAAAACTACGATGAAGATAATATCTCATTGGATGAAATCGTATCTTCTACATCAGACAATAATGATGATATGATTCAATTTTCATTATTTGGAGAAAACAAAAGAATTCAAGAGGATGAATTCAAAAATGAAAATGCAGAAGAAGAAACAACGGAATTACCGTTTTAAGGAGATGAATTAAATGTATTATTTTATTGGAATCAAAGGGTCTGGAATGGCTTCATTGGCATGTATTTTAAAAGATATGAAAGAAGAAGTAGCAGGTTCTGATATAGATAAATATATCTTTATTCAAAAAAACTTAGAAGAAAAGCAAATTCCTATTTATTCCTTTGATAAAAACAATATTAAAGATGGTATGAATGTTATTATTGGTAATGCGTTTGATCAGACTAATGAAGAAGTAGCAGCAGCAATGACGAATCCTACGGTGAAGACATATACATATCCAGAATTTTTAGGTCATTTGGTTGCCACTTATCATTCTATTTGTGTTTGTGGTACACATGGTAAAACAGGAACCACGGGAATGCTGTCTCATGTGCTAGCCTATCAAAAACCGACCGGATATTTAATTGGAGATGGAACAGGATATATGCCAAAGGATCCTCATTATTTTGTTTTAGAAGCTTGCGAGTATCAAAGACATTTTCTTGCTTATCGTCCAGATTATACATTACTTTTAAACATCGAATTGGATCATGTCGATTACTACAAAGATATGAATGATTACCTTGATGCATTTGAAAGCTTTGCTAACCAAGCGAAAAAAGGGGTTGCGATTTTTGGAGATGATGACACGACACATCAAATAAAGATAGAAGTACCACATCTTTTTTATGGATTAAATGAGACGAATGATGTAGTAGCAAGAAATATTATCGAAAATGAATATGGAGTATCTTTTGATTGCTATTATCACGGTGAATTTTTTCATCATTTTGACTTTCCATTATTTGGACAGCACCTTTTATGGAATGCATTGGGTGTCATTACGATTGGAATCATGAATGGATTATGTGGTGATTTGCTTCAGGAGTCTATTTCATCATTTGAGGGTGTAAAACGTCGTTTTAATATTGAAGAAAACAATGGAAATATTTATATCGATGACTATGCTCATCATCCTACTGCCATTAAGATGACTATTCAGGCAGCACGTCAAAAATATCCGAACAGAAAATTGGTTGCTATTTTTAAACCAGATCGGTATTCTCGTATTCAATATTTTTTAAATGGATTTAAAGAAGCATTTAAAGATGCAGATCAAGTGTTTTTATGTGATTTTCCTGATAATGCACAGCGCGAAGAAGGAATTACGGTTACTATTGATGATCTGAAGAAACAGGTAGCTGGTTCTGAAATTATTAAAGAAGACGAAGATGCTGCGCGTTATTTAGCACAATTTGGACCTGCAGTATATTTGTTTATGAGTTCAAAAGATATTTATAAGTTGAAAAACAAATTGAAAAATTTTCAATAACCATTGAAAGTGGTTACAATTTAGTGTAGAATAAATATTGAGGTGGATTTATGGGTACAGACCAATTAATTATCCTGTTAAGTCAGGTATGCTCCTATTTGTTACCAGTTGCAGCTTTTATCCTATTAATTTTTTTAATTATTTTCATTTATCATTTAATTAAAGTAATGAAAAAATTAAATCAAACTTTGGGTTCTGCAACTGTTATGGTGGAAGAATGTGATAAACAGTTAAAGAAGTTAGATGGACCTTTAGCTACAGTAAATGATTTGTCAAAGACCGTAGATGATGTGCATGATGCAACAAAAAAAGCATTGACTAGTACGATCGCTATCATAATGAACAATTTAGGAACCATCAAAGAAAAGTTTTCAAAAGAAACTGTTTTGAATGATGCCGTAAAGGAAAGAGAGGCAGATAATAATGGATGAAAATAAAGTGGAAGAATTTGAAAAATTTACCGAAGATACTAAGCTTGAACTAATTCATATGGAAGAAGAAGTAGAGGATGAGAAAGTAAAAAAAATTATCAATTCATTACGTTCGGAATTAGAAAACTGGTTTTCACAGATTCTCAATTTTATCAATGAACATAAAGATAGTGAAAAAACAGCAGAAATTATTGATAACGTAAAAAAAGAAACGGAAATACTTGTTAATAAAGTAAAACAAAAAGCGAACGATATGAAAGAAGATGAGAAAATCAAAGATTTCGTTAACTCTGCTAAGGAAGTAATGCAGGAATTCTATAATAAATTAAGGGAAAATGAAACCTATCAAAAGGTAAAAGATAATATTGTTTCAACCCTTGATAATATATGTAATGATGAAAATGTAAAACAAGGAGTAAAAAAAGTTAAAACTTCTACTTTAAAGTTTGCAAAAAAAGCATTATCAAAAATAGAAGATGCTTTGCAGGACGAAGACGAAATTATTATTCATACGATCAAAAAAGAAGAAGATGAAGAAAAGTAAGGTATAGAGGAAAACTTATGAAAAGAATTACGATTTATGATGTAGCAAAAGAAGCTGATGTATCGTTAGCG
>JBGUVL010000027.1:0-21408 GCA_045134375.1 Breznakia sp.
AAATCCACAGTATACCGTAAAATATCTGTGTCGTAAATCTTTTGAATTTACGACAGAATTTACGACAGATGATGGCTAAAATAAGCAGATTTATGCGAGGTTATACTAGTATAAGATGAAAATGCCTCTGCCGCAGAAATGCCGGAAAGTGGCGTAAAATCAAGGAAAATCAGCATTTTAAAGGAGTTTAAGAGATATGATTAAAGTATTATTCATCTGCCACGGCAATATCTGCCGTTCACCAATGGCAGAATTTGTGCTAAAGGATATGGTAAAAAAACAAGGTTTACAGGATCAATTTTTGATTGCGTCAGCAGCAACTAGCAGGGAAGAAATTGGAAATAGTGTCCACTATGGAACCCGTTTGAAACTTTCGAAACATAACATTTATTGCGATGGGAAAACAGCACGTCAAATGACTCGGCACGATTATGACACTTATGATTTTCTATTAGGAATGGACAGTATGAACATAAGAAACATGTTGCGTATCGTGGGAGAAGATAAAAAACATAAGATAAAAAGGATACTTGATTTTAGCTCTCATCCAAGAGATATTGCCGATCCATGGTATACTGATAATTTTGATATTACCTACGAGGATATTGTCGAAGGATGCAACGCATTACTCACTTTTTTAAAAGAAACGGGAAGAATCAAACAGTAATAAAAAGGAAGATCGTTATCGAAATCAACCATCTTCCTTTTTTGTATGCAATAGCAAAAAAGGAAGGGAAATCAAAGAAAAACTTCTATAAATTCCTACTTTCTCCATGATATAATAGAAAGGCTAATGAAGGAGTAATGGTTATGGCAGATAAGACGGAAAAGAAATATACCCCAATGATGATGCAGTATTTGGAAGTAAAAAAACAATTACAAGACTGTATCGTTTTTTATCGTCTTGGCGATTTCTATGAGATGTTTTTTGAGGACGCTACGACAGCATCAAACGAACTAGACCTAGTATTAACCGGAAGAAATGCAGGAGTAGAAGAAAAGGTTCCTATGTGTGGAATTCCCTATCATGCAGCGAGTGGTTATATTCAACGTTTGACTCAAAAAGGATATAAAGTCGCAATAGTGGAACAAATGGAAGATCCACAAGCAGGAAAAATTGTAAAACGTGAAGTCGTAAAAATTGTAACGCCAGGCACCATTATGGAAGAAGTCAGCGATGAAAAAGAAAATGTTTATATCGCATCAATTAATGATTATCAATATGGTTTTTCGCTATGTTTCTGTGAGATGACATGTGGAGAAGTAAGTGCGAAATGCATTGAACATAAAAAGGATGAATTGCAGAAAGCCTTGCTTTCTATGAATGTCAGAGAGGTTGTGATAGAAGATCATTTTGATAAGAAATATCAAAAAGTAATCGAAGATTTAGGAAGAATTACAATTTCACACTTTCACGATCATGAACTAAAAAAAGAGTACCAAAAGCTAGTTAATGGGGTGGAAGATCATCGCATTTTGGAAAGTTTTGGATTGTTGACCAACTATTTAAATCATACCCAAAAACGTAGTATGGCGCATTTAGGAAAACTAGAGATCATGGAAGAAGATTGTGCATTGCAGATGGACTATTCGACCAAGCAGAATCTAGAACTCGTTTCTACGTTGCGTACGAATTCAAAATCATTAACTTTATGGGATTTTTTAGATGAAGCAAAAAGTTCGATGGGAAGTCGAATGCTGAAAAAATGGATTCTTTATCCTTTGATTGATAAAGATAAGATCAATCAGCGTTTGGATGCGATTGAATACTTGAATTTCAACTTCATTATTAAGGATGAGTTGCGAGAATATTTATCGCATATTTATGATTTAGAAAGGCTGTGCGCAAGAATTGCTTATGGCAATGCAACTCCACGAGATATCTTACGCTTAGTCTCTACACTAAAGTATGCCCCAATGATCATTGATGTGTTCCTTGATTGCAAAGCGTTGTGTGAATATCATCATATTGATACTTGCCATGCATTATATGAAAGAATTGCGGATATCATTGTAGAAAACCCACCAATGAATTTAAAAGAGGGTGGGGTTTTCAAAGAAGGTTATCATGAAGAATTAGATGCTTGTAGAAAACTGAAGGATAGTGGACATGACTTTATTTTGGCTCTCGAAAATAGAGAAAAAGAAAGAACGGGTGTTTCTTCCCTAAAAATTGGATACAATCGAGTATTTGGTTACTATATTGAAGTTAGAAAAGCCAATCTTGATAAAATTAAGGAAAAATTTGGCTATGAAAGAAAACAGACCTTAGCGAATGCGGAGCGTTATGTAACAGCGGAGCTAAAGGAACAAGAGGATGCGATTTTACATGCCCAAGAGAAAGCGATTCGTTTGGAAAACGAATTATATAATGCCTTATTAGATGATTTAAAAGTATATTTACCAAAACTACATGAATTGGCCCAAGCGTTAGCGAGCATGGATGCATTATATGCTTTGAGCGTAGTATCGGATCGAAAAAATTATGTAAGACCAGTATTTCATGATAATGCCGAGGTTGCGATTGAAGAGGCTAGACATCCAATTCTTGATTCAATAATGAAAGGAAAGGGATATGTTGCGAATTCATTAATGATGGAGAAAAAGGATCAAATCAAAATCATAACGGGACCTAATATGGGTGGGAAATCGACTTATATGCGTCAGACAGCATTGATTGTGATTATGGCGCAGATTGGTTGCTTTGTTCCGGCCAAAAAAGCAGAACTACCTATCTTCGATAAGATCTTTACTCGTATCGGAGCGAGTGATGATATTATGAGTGGACAATCAACTTTCATGGTAGAAATGATGGAAGCTAATTATGCACTTCAAAATGCAACGGATCATTCTTTGATTCTATTTGATGAAATCGGAAGAGGGACATCTACTTATGATGGAATGTCATTGGCGCAATCAATGTTGGAATACATTCATGAAAATTGTAAAGCAAAAACTCTTTTTTCCACTCATTATCATGAGTTGACTTCATTAGAAGAGCGCTATGAAGGAATTTCTAATCTTCATGTTGAGGTTGAGGAAGAAGATGATAATGTAACATTTTTATATCGTATTGCACCAGGAAGAGCGGACAAATCCTATGGAATCAATGTTGCAAGATTAGCTAAACTACCAGAATCCGTGTTATGTCGTGCCCAACAAATTTTAAATCATATTCAGAAAGAAGATGTGGATTTAAATATTGCATATAAAAAGGAACCAATGACAATAGTGAAGACGGATCCTAAACAGCAAGCGGTGCTAAAGATGCTTACGACGATTGATATCAATCAAATGACACCGATGAATGCGTTGCAGTTATTGTTTGAAATGAAAGAGAAATTAAAATAATAAAAGAATGCTTTTGCGTTAAATGAGATTGAAAAAGGAAGGAAAATAAGAATTATTGCTATTTTTTAAAGGGAAATAATGATTGCTTTCCAGATAAAATGTTATAATGAAAACAGACCATAGAGAAGAGGTGTTACGTATGGCATTTTCAAGCGATCATGAAATGGAAAGAATTTATCAAGAAAGTATTCAAGCCTGTGATTATTCTGGTGAAGGAACAATCAATAAAAGACAAAAAAATAGATTTGAAGCAGATCGTAAAACACAAACAAAAACAAAGGTAGCTCGTTCCACTTTCCAACAGGATGTCCATCGAAATGTGGAGCAGTATTCCATGAAAAAGAAGAGTCGTACGAAAAACCAGCAGCAGTATGTAAAAGTGCAAATAATCACGATTATTGCTATCGTTATTTTTTCCTTGCTGATCGCGCTATTGCCATTGATCATCATGGGGGAATAAAAATAATAATGTTCATGAAAAAAGGTCGAATATAAAAATCGGCTTTTTTTGTGCAGTGATTATAATTAAAGTATTTATCATAGTGTTTGGGAAACGAAGGCTTCCTGTCTTTTGATTGTGCTTTCTTTGGAATTGAAATATAATAATGAAGTAATGTCAGGAGGAAAAACATGGGTAAGATTCAACGCTTAGATCCACATTTAATGAATATGATTGCCGCTGGGGAAGTGGTAGAACGCCCCATGGGTGTTGTGAAAGAATTAGTGGAAAACAGTATCGATGCACAAGCGAAAAATATTGAAATTCATATCAAAGAAGGCGGTCTTAGTGAAATCATGATCATTGATGATGGAGTGGGAATGAATGCCCAAGATGCGAGCATGGCTTTTGAACGACATGCGACAAGTAAGATCCATGAAATGAATGATTTATGGAAGATCTCTACAATGGGTTTTCGTGGCGAAGCATTACCTTCTATTGCTTCTGTTTCTCATGTTTTCTTAAAAACAAATGATGGATTAGATTCAACTGAAATTGAAATCGCTTATGGAAAAGTAAAGAAAGCGGGACCGATTGGAACACCAAAAGGAACGCAAATTATCGTAAGAAATTTATTTCAGAAAACGCCAGCTCGATTAAAACATTTAAAAACGCCACAGTATGAATTTTCATTGATTTCGGATGTGATTCAAAAATTTGCTCTAGCGCGAAGTGATATTGCATTCACTCTTACCCATGAGGATCGTGTCGTATTTGAAAGTCGTGGAAGAGGTAATTTATTAGAAGTTATTATGGAAATTTATGGTCGTGAAAATGCCAAACTTTCCATTCCTATTGAAAAAGAAGACTTTGATTACATGATTTCTGGATACGCATTACAGCCATCGGTGAATCGTGCTAGTAAATATTATATTTTATTATACATTAATCAAAGAATGATACGTTCCTATCGTTTGCAAAAGGCAATTATTGATGCGTATGCACCTTACTTGCCAAAGGATCGCTTCCCTATTGTAATTCTAAATATAAAAATGGATCCAAAGTTAGTCGATGTTAATGTTCATCCAAGTAAATGGGAAGTTCGTTTGTCGAAAGAAAAACAGTTGGAACGATTACTGTTTGATAGTATAGCAGAAGCATTAAGAGGAAAACTAAAAGTAAATCAAGTGGAACGAAAACCAAAAGAAAGAATCGTAACAAAGCAAGTACAATTTGTGTATGAGGAAACAAAGAAAAAAGAAAATCAAAATTGCTATCCATCTTCCTTGAACGTGCCACCAATGGATATTTCCAGGGAAATAAAACAAGAAATCAGAGAAGAATTTGCAGCCTATCAAATGGATAGTAAAAAAGAAATTTTGGAACCATCGAAGGAAAATCAAATTGCGAAAGATGTGCCTGTTTTTCTAAGTAAGCCAAAAGAAGAGATAAAATCCAATAGGGAACAAATGAACCAACAAGAGAGTAAGATTTTAAAAGAAGAAGCACCAATCAAGGAAGAGCATTCATCCAAGATAAAAAAAAGTTTGAATCCTTCTTTTCCAAGCATGAAAGTAATTGGACAATTGAAAGAATGTTATTTGTTGGCAGAAGGAGATGAGGGCTTGTATATCATTGATCAACATGCTGCTCAGGAACGATATCATTTTGAAACGATTTCCAAGATGCTGCTCAATGGTGTAAACGATACACAACCATTGCTTGTGCCACTTACTTTGTCAGTTTCTATGCGTGGTATTGCACAAATCGATGCGATTAATGAGCTACTGTCACAAATTGGAATTCACTTAGAAGTCTTTGGTTCTAACACGGTGATCGTTCGTGAAATACCGGTTTGGATGAGTGAATCCGAGGAAGAAAAGGTTATTCAGGACATGATTGACTTCTATCTGAAAAATCAAGAAATTAGTATTGCGTCTTTACGCAAACATGCTATCGCTACTATGGCATGTCATTCTTCCATTCGTTTTCATCGCTCACTAACGTTGGAAGAAATGCAAAAAGTAGTGGATGATTTAAGATGTTGTGAACAACCTTTCCATTGTCCTCATGGTCGACCTACTTTTATAGAGATGAGCATGAAGGAACTGGAAAAGGAATTTTACAGGGTGAAATAATGGAAAAAGTGATTGTAATTGTAGGACCGACCGGAGTAGGAAAAACTAGCCTAAGCATTGCCTTAGCAAAAGCGATCAATGGGGAAATCATTAGTGGTGATGCCTATCAATGTTATAAAGAGATGAATATTGGCAGTGCGAAAATCAAAGAAGAAGAGAAGCAAGGAATTCCACATTACCTCATTGATTATGTATCCTATAAAGAAGAATACAACGTTAAGATGTTTCAAGAGGCAGGCAGAAAATACATAAAGCAAGTATTAGAAAAAGGAAAAGTACCCATCGTTTGTGGTGGGACAGGACTTTATATCAAAGCCTTATTATATGATTATCATTTCGAAGAAGAAGAATTGGATGAAGAATACCAAAAGCAACTACAACAAATGGATAATCAAGAGCTTTATCATTTGTTGCAAAAGGTGGATGAAAAAGCTTGTGCTACGATTCATCCCAACAATCGAAAGCGTATCATTCGCGCACTGATGATGGCACATGCGGGAATGAAGAAAAGTGAAAGAATAGAAATGCAAGAGCATAAACCGCTGTATGATGTTTATTCCATTGGGTTGACTATGGAACGAGCTCATCTTTATGAGAGGATCAATCATCGTGTTGAAATAATGATAGAGGAAGGTTTAGAAAAAGAAATTTTATCTTTGGTGCAAAAGGAAAGCGATTTTCAATTGCAAAGTATGCGAGGCATCGGCTATAAAGAATGGATTGGATATTATCGCGAAGAAGCAAGCTTAGAGGAGACCATTGCTTTGATTCAAAAGAATTCTAGAAACTTTGCAAAGCGACAATATACATGGTTTAATAACCAAATGCCAATCCATTGGTATGATGTTGAAAAAGTAGAGCGTGAATCCATCATAAAAGAGGTAATCAATTTTTTGGAGGCAGATAATGAAGGTTAAAATTTCTAATATGTGTCGTATTCTGAATGGCGACCAAGTGTTAGTACAAAATCGAACGAAAAATGACTGGCCAGGAATTACTTTTCCCGGTGGAAAATTAGAACAACAGGAAAGTATTTATGAATCATGTGTTCGTGAAGTGAAAGAAGAAACCGGTTTAGATGTTTTTGATTTAAAGCTCAAAGGTATCATTCATTATGAATTAAAAGAAAAAGAGGAACGTTGGATTATCTATCTATTTGAAACCCATCATTTCGAGGGAACACTTTCCTATGATAGTAGTGAGGACGAGGTGTTTTGGATGGAGCAGAAGGATTTAGCACATTCCCTTTTATCTAATGATCTGGATGTCTATCTTAAAGTGTATGAAGATGATACAATAATAGAGGCATATGCCAATTGGTATGGGAATACATCAGGAACATTTACATTTTACTAGGAGAAATTTATGAGAATCAAAGATAAAATTTCCATCATTGTACCAGTGTATCAGGCACAGGAATATATAGCAAATATGATCGATAGTGTCATTCAGCAAACCTATCAGAATTGGGAGCTACTATTAGTGGATGATGGCAGTCAGGATGATAGTGGAAAAATATGTGATTCCTATCATGCGATAGAGGAGCGGGTGAGAGTTTTTCATATCCCAAATGGTGGAGTGGCACATGCGCGAAGTGTTGGCTTATCGCATGCGCAAGGAGAATATATTTTCTTTCTAGACTCAGATGATTGGCTCAGTTGTCAAACTCTTGAAAAATTATATGAATGCCTATTACAAGAGGAAGCCGATATCGTGAGTTGTTTGTTCATTAAAGAATACGAGAGGTTACGTTTGCCTTATTATCCACAACTAAAAAAGCGTTGCTATGACTCTACTGCAATTGTAAAAGAATTAATGAAAAACAAACGTATCAAAAATTATGTGTGGGGCAAGTTATGCAAAAGGGAGTTGTTGGATTCAATTGATTTGACCTCCATGCGTTTATTTGAAGATGTTAGTATCATTCATCATTTGTTTATGAATGCCAATAAAATCATTTTGCATCCTTATTATGGCTATCATTATCGCATTCGTTCCAATTCATTAACATCGAAGATGGATTTGGATAAACTGTTTCAGATGAAGCATGCTTTCTATCATCAACAACAGGAAATTATGCAATTGAATGATGCCATCACAGAAATGGCACAAGATCCTTTCTGTATGTCAGATATCATGATTCTTTGCTATTTAAATTCCCATATGGAAGAAAGTAAAGATACTTTTTCAAAAATCAACCATTATACCTTTGGAAAAGTTTCTCCATTCTTATATTTTAGCTGGTGGTTTTTATATCATTGGGTTGGGATGAAACAAAAAAGAAAAAAAAGATAATGAATTTGTCAACTTATCAAATTACAACGTATATGTAAGTAGGAGGGCTTACCGTATGATTGTAATTTTTTTATTTGCTGGAGTAGTCGCTATGTTGGTTTCTCATCAATTGCTAAAACATCAACAAGGATGGAAAGAAGCAGCATTAGAGAGTAATAATCATCATGCTATCTTATGTTGGAAAAACATTCCACTTATTAATCATCTGTTTCTATTCGCAATCAATCGCGATCATCGATGTAATAAAGGTTCATTGTATGCAATGGTAGATGTTGGCTGTTTTCTGTTGTCAATAATTGTGTATGCTTGGGGAAAACCACTGTTATTTTCTTTGTTGCTTTTTTCCCAGTTAGTGATTCTATTCGTTCTTGCTATCATTGATTATAAAACGCTAAAAGTTCCCTCATATTTGCTTTTTGCTTATTGTCTACTATCCGTATCATCAATGTTTTTTCCTGCTTCTATTAAAATCGAAAATCGGCTATTAGGATTGAGTTTTACCATTGTGTATATCGCTTTGTATTATTTTTGGAAAAACAGTATAGGAGATGGGGATCTCTATTTTATTGCCAGTTGTGGTTTTCAATTTGGCGTATGGGGTTTCTTTGCTATTTTGCAGCTTTCCTATTTCATAGCAGGTGTAATGGCTCTATTTTTATTGATGGCAAGAAAAATCAAACAAGGCAGTGCAATTCCTATGTTTCCCTTCTTTTTTCTTTCTCTTATCCTCTATCTTTCTTTTTTTGAACATTTTGTAACGATACCCTTGTTGTAAAAGAATAACCAAAGATTCCCTTTGCCTTTTTGAAAGTGGTAATATAAAATTATTAGGCAGTGGCTATAAGATATGTTAAGATAAAAATATGGAAGAAATAAGACTGTTGAAATTGTTTAAAAATGATTTAGAAAAAATCACATTGGTGAACGCAATGATTGAAAAAATCAAAGAACGTTATGTCAATGTAAAAATCATTGTGGAAGAGCAACAAATCGTGATGAAAAACAGAGAGTTTCTTATCTTTTGTAAGATTCGACCACGATTTGGTAAACAATCCCTTGTTTGTGTCATGTTTCCTTTACAGTATTTTTATATGGGAAAAACGACGTTAGATGCAGGGACGTATGATAATCGTGTCTGGTGGATTAGTGAAAAAATCAATAGCAAAGAAGAAATGGAACAACTATTGCCTCTCATGGATGAATCCTATCGCATGAAAGGAAAACGTTAAAAAGGAAATGAGGGTATGAAAATGAAAGGAAAGTTTATCACATTAGAAGGTAATGATGGAAGTGGCAAAACAACCATTGCATTAAAAGTGGTTGAATCACTGCAGCAGGAAGGTTATGAGGTTCTTTATACTAGAGAGCCTGGCGGAATTCAGATTTCAGAAAAAATACGTGAGATTATTCTAAATCCGGATTATACGATGATGGATGGAAGAACGGAGGCTTTGTTGTATGCTGCAGCACGTAGGCAACATTTGGTTGAGAAAGTATTGCCTGCACTACAAGAAGGTAAGATTGTAATCTGTGATCGCTTTGTTGACTCATCATTAGCATACCAAGGGGTTGCTAGGGGGTTAGGTATCGATGTGGTATATGAAATCAATCGCTTCGCGATTGAAGATTGTATGCCGGATGCCACGATATTTTTAAAGGTTGATATTGAAACCGGAATGAAACGAATTGCCTTTCGCAAGGGGATGGATCGATTGGATCAAGAAGGAGAAAGTTTTCATCGCTTAGTAGCAAAAGGTTATGAGGAGGTTCTACAACGTTATCCAGAACGTTTTCAAATAGTAGATGCAACACGGGGAGTAGAACAAGTTTATGCGGATACTTTAACATTGATTCGAAATTTGGTGAATGGAAATGATTAGGGAAGAATTGCAAAAACATCAAAAAGTAGCGTATCGAATTTTAGAAAATGCATTACTTCGTCATACCTTGGCACATGCTTATCTATTTGTTGGCGAAAGTGGCACACCAAAATTGGAAGCTGCCTATCTGCTGATCCAAAGTTTGCTTTGTGAAAGAGAAGGCTTTGCTTGCGAAAAATGCGAATCCTGCCAGCATGTTGTCAATGGTGGCTATGGCGATCTAATTTATGTGGATGGAAAATCAAAAAGTATCAAAAAACAAGATATTTTATCGATTCAAGAACGGTTTTCTAAAACAAAATTAGAGCGAAAAGGGAAAAAGGTTTATCTGTTGGATGGGGTTGAAAATGCTACCAAAGAAGCATTGAATGCGTTGCTTAAATTTTTAGAAGAACCGGATTCGGATACGTTAGCGATATTAATTTGTGATCATAGTGATCGCTTACTAGAAACGATTGTTTCCAGAACGCAAATCATACCTTTTTATAAACAAAACAGTCACGATTTGTGGGAAAATTTAAAAGAAGAAATGGAACCGTTAGAAGCCTATCTTTTGTCTAATATGAGTGCCAACGATAAGCAAGCAATGGAACGTTATGAAACGGATGAATTTCAACATGCTTATTATTTATTCAGCCATTTTTTAGAAGAGTATGAAAAACATCCTGTCTATGCTCGTGTTTTTTTGCAAAAGGAAGGTTTTGGAAAATCAAAAAGAGATGATCGCCTGGTTGCGGGTACATTTTTTGATATGATGATTCTATTGTGTCGTGATTGTTACCGTAGGAAAGAGGAAGAAATCACGCATATCTGGGGAAAAAATGGGGAAATCATGCTAAAATTAGAAGTAGAAAAAATGCATAAGATATGCATCGAATGTAAAGATAAGATTGTACGATCGATTAATATTCCATTGCTGATCGATCAGTTTTTATATCAATGGGAGGTTGAAGATGGAAAAGCATAAGCAAGAGAACAATGAAAAAGAACTTCAAACCAAAAAGGAAGTAAAAAAAGAAAATGAAACAAAAGAAAAAAAAGTATATCCTTTTGTTGTCTTTGTTCATTTTAAAGATACTAGAGCCTATTCCTTTGGGGCGGATAGTGATGATTATGCGGTAGGTGAAAAAGTAATCGTAGAGACGATACGTGGGAATGAGCTAGGGATTGTCGCAAAACCAACGATTGCTTATCAAGACTATCAAAACCAACTGTTCGAATTAAAGCCAGTGGTAAGAAAAGCAACGGAAAAGGATTATCATCGTTATTGTGAAAATATAGAAAAAGCAAAAGATGCGATGTCAATTTGTGCGCAAGAAATCAAAAAATTATCGTTAGACATGAATTTGATTGAAGCAGAATATACCTTAGATGGCAGTAAATTGATTTTTACTTATGCAGCGGAAGAACGAGTTGATTTTCGTGAACTTTTAAAAGTATTGGCAACTCGGTTTCATTGCCGCATTGAGCTACGTCAAATTGGACCAAGAAATAAAGCCAAAATGGTAGGGGGATTAGGACAGTGTGGAAGAGAATTATGCTGTTCTAAATTCATGAATGATTTTGATATGATTTCCATTAATATGGCAAAAAATCAGTTGTTGGCATTAAATATTCAAAAGTTGTCCGGGCAATGTGGGAAATTGAAATGTTGCTTAAAATTTGAAGATGAACAATATAAAGAAATGCGCAAAGGATTACCTAAATTAAATGCACGCATTACGTTTGAAGGAAAACAATATCGAGTTACCAGTATGAATGTCATCACAAAAGAGGCAAAAATCGAAAATAAAGAAGAAGTGAGATTCCTTTCTTTTGAAGAATTGTGGCCGGATCTTGACTTTGAGAATCGATAGGGAGAATTGAAATGAAACGTCAGAAAAGCTTTGAAAATGAGAAAGCGACTCTGTATTTAGTAGCTACTCCGATTGGAAATTTAAATGAAATGACACCTCGTGCGATTCAAGTTTTGAAAGAAGTCGATGTGATTGCTGCGGAAGATACAAGAAATACGATGAAACTATTATCCCATTTTAATATCAAAACTAGATGCATTGCTCATCATCTACACAATGAAAAAGAAAGTACCAACGGTTTGTTAAAATTATTAGCGCAAGGAAGTGAAATCGCATTAGTTTCGGATGCAGGGTATCCTTTGCTTTCCGATCCAGGGCAATATGTTGTTGAGCAAGTGATTAAAGCTGGGTTTTCTGTGGTACCGATTTCCGGGGCGAATGCAGGATTAAACGCATTAGTAGCGAGTGGATTGAGTGCCCAACCGTTTCTCTTTTATGGCTTTTTAGGGAATAGTGAGAAAGAGCGTTTGCAATCACTTCATGAAATCAAAGATCTACCCTATACGGTAATTCTATATGAAGCACCGCATCGCATTGAGAAAATGTTGAAAAGCGCAAGGGAAGTGTTGGGGAATCGTAGAATCTGTCTAGCTAGAGAATTAACAAAAAAACACGAAGAATTCATTCGTGGTACGATATCCGAGGTATTAGAAATCGTGGATGATCTCAAAGGGGAAATGGTTATTATTGTGGAAGCAGGACAGAGCGAAAAAGAGGAAGTTTCGCTTATTCATTTGAGTGGCAGAGTAAATGAATACATAGCAGAAGGCTTATCGAGCAAAGAAGCGATAAAAAAAGTGGCAAAAGAATATGGCGTTAGTAAAAATGAGCTGTATAAAGAATTTCATGGTCTAAACTAAAAGGCGGGAAACCTGCCTTTTTCTTTTGCAAAGGTAGTATTTCCAAATGATAAATGCTACCATTATTGTGATTTGTAAAAAAGGGGAGAAACAAGATGAAAGAGGAACGCATGGGTAAGGACAGTATATTAAAATTATTAGTTACTTTTTCATTACCTGCGATGATTGGTATGTTGGTGAATGCAATTTACAATGTTGTCGATCGAATGTTTATTGGCAATACTGCAGATCTAGGTTCTTTGGGATTGGCTGGAATTACGATTTGTTTTCCTCTAATGCTTGTAATGATGGCATTTTCATTACTGGTAGGGGTTGGAGGAGCCACTTGTTTTTCCATTTCGTTAGGTGCAAAACGACGGAAGGAGGCAAAAGAATACCAAGGAAATGCTTTGCTTTTGACAACGGTATTCGCTCTATGTTTTACCTTGTTTGGTAATTTATTTATGGATCCTTTGCTCATTCTATTAGGCGCTAGTGAAAATGTGCTTCCCTATGCCAAAGATTATTTAAGTATTATATTATTTGGAGCACCTTTCCAGTGTATCGCAATGTATGGAAATAATTTTTCGCGTGCCCAAGGAAATCCTAAAAATGCAATGATTTCAATGATAATTGGAGCCGGTTTTAATATTATCTTTGATTATCTTTTGATCATTCAATTTGGATTGGGAATGAAAGGGGCTGCTTTTGCGACTATCGGTGGTCAATGTCTAAGTATGCTATGGCAGTTATCTTACCTTTTTAGCCAACGCAGTTTAATACCATTGACATTGAGCGACCTACGTTTCAACAAAATCTATGCGATTAGGATCATTAAAACAGGGATACCTGCCTTTCTTTTGCAGATTGCCAATTCTCTTTTTAATGTTGTTATTAACAGTACATTAATGAAGTATGGTGGTGATGTTGCAGTATCCACCATTGGGATTATCACTAGTTTTCAAACGATTCTATTGATGCCGATTACGGGAATTGCCCAAGGACAGCAGCCATTGATTTCCTATAATTATGGGGCTCATAAAATGGATCGTGTAAAGTTAACGCTGAAATATGCTGTGGCAGGAGCAACGATCATTGCGATGGGCGGTTTTCTGTTGATTCAACTATTTCCTGTTTGGATCATAAAAATGTTTAATCAAGAAAATGCGGTAATAACATTAGGGGCAGTAGCGATTCGCATTTGGTTCATGATGTTACCGTTATTAGGAGCCCAAATGATGTGTGCCAATTTTTTTCAAGCAGTAGGTAAGATTCGACAGGCTAGTTTTCTTAATCTACTTCGACAAGTAATTCTTCTCATTCCATTGGTTTTATTGCTAAGTCATCAATGGGGATTATTTGGAATCTTTTTTGCTATCCCTTGCGCCGATATGCTTGCCTTTTTATTAACAATGTATGCTATTTATCACGAAATACGTAGCTTATACTAGATACGTACCTTGCATCATGAGCGTATGCATTAAAAAAAGGAAATCAAACAGTTGGAAACAACGGGAAATGAGAGTATAATTGATAGGGGTAAAAATGGAGAATTATTATGAAAAGGATGGTTAAATCTAGAGATGTAGTACGTTCCTTTTGTGTGGTCATAGCGGCTTTTGTAGTGGCGTTTAACATGAACACATTTGTCAGTGCAGGCGGTCTGTTTCCGGGTGGATTCAATGGATTAACGGTATTGATCCAAAGGATCGCTATGAAATATTTTGGAATTGAAGTTCCTTTTACGGTTGTTAATGTCATACTTAATAGTTTTCCTGCGATTATTGGCTTTCATTTCGTAGGAAAAAAATTTACAGTTTTTTCTTGTGTCATGATTTTTCTAACTGGTATTTTTGTTGACCTTTTGCCGGTGATGCCAATTACAGAAGATATCTTGTTGATTGCTGTGTTTGGTGGAATTATCAATGGTGGTGCTTTATCCATTGCGTTATTGGGAAAGGCGAGCAGTGGTGGTACGGATTTTATCGCAATGGCACTCTCCAAAAAGTTAAATGTACCTGCTTGGAATTACATTATGGCAGGAAATGCAATAATGTTGATGAGCGCAGGAGTATTGTTTGGTTGGGACAAAGCACTTTATTCTATTATATTTCAGTTTTGCTCGACACAAATGATTAACTATTTACACACTCAATATCGTAGAGAAACGATATTTATTGTAACGGAAAAACCAGAAGAAATCATGGATGCGGTAATGAATGAAACGCATCATGGCTTTACTCGTTTTGAAGGAATCGGAGGATATTCAAATAAAAAAAGGACGATGTTGTATACTGTCATTGATATGAGTGAACTAAGAAAAGTAAGAAGAATCGTCAGAGAAATTGATCCTGGTGCTTTTCTAAATGTAATGAAATCAGAACATGTTGAAGGTCGTTTCTATCAAAAACCGATGGATTAAAAATAACCCGCAGAGGATTCCTTTGCGGGTTATATTATGAGAGCAGCAAAATGAAAAGTATCTTTCCATTTGGATGCATCATTTTGATTGTTAGAAAAACGATCGAAAATAGATAATTCGTATTTTAACAACAATTGCAGTATAATAGAACTATGAAAAAAATAACACAGATTGCGCAGGAAGCATTAATTCCCTGTATAAAAGAAAATGGAATCTACGCTGATTTTACATTGGGAGAAGGACATGATAGTCGTTTCTTATTGCAGTATCCGATTGGAAAACTATATGCATTTGAAAAACAGAAGAAGGTATTGGAACATACGAAAACATTACTAAATGATGAACGATTGATTTTTATCAATGATGGGCATGAAAATTTAGCTGATTATATCAAAGAACCAGTGGATGGTGCGATCTTTAATTTTGGTTATTATCCGCAAGGTAATCATGGAATTACGACGCAACTGGAAACAAGTAAAGCAGCGGTCACAGCAGCTTTGAAAAAAATAAAAAAACAAGGAAGATTAGTATTGGTGATTTACCCTGGACATGAGGAAGGAAAAAAAGAATCCGAGCATTTTGCTGCTTGGGCAAAAACATTGCCTTCTCATTTCTATGCGGTAGGAAAGATTACAATGGAGAACAAGCAGAATTGTCCATGGATCTTAATCATAGAAAGGGTGCGATATAATGGGTAAAAAAGGGGTAATGATGCAGTATTTTGAATGGTACTTAAAACCAAATTGCCAGTTATGGAGAAAAGTGAAAGAACAAGCAGAATGGTTAGCGAACGTTGGTTTTAGCGCCTTATGGTTACCACCAGCTTATAAAGGGCAAGCAGGAATCAATGATGTTGGTTATGGTGTTTATGACCTATATGACTTAGGTGAATTTGATCAAAAAGGATCGATTTCTACAAAATATGGTACCAAAGAAGAATATTTAACGGCTATTGATTCCCTTCATAAAGCAGGCATTGCGGTATATGCTGATATGGTATTTAATCACAAAATGGGAGCCGATGAAGCAGAAAATGTAGAAGCAATCATGGAAAATGGTGGCAATCGTTACCAAGATATTTCTCCCGTGGAAAATATCACTGCTTGGACGAAATTTACATTTCCAAAAAGAAATGGCAAATACTCTGATTTTACATGGAACGAATCCCATTTTGATGGAGTGGATTTTGATGATCGAAACAAAAAATGTGCGATTTATCGTTTGAAGAATAAAACTTGGGAGCCCAATGTCGATCCTGAGAATGGAAATTATGATTATTTAATGGGAGCTGATCTTGATTTTGATAATCCTGAAGTAGTGGAGGAATTGCATCGCTATGGAAAATGGTATTTAAAGATGTGCCCTGTGGATGGCTTTCGATTAGATGCATTGAAACATATCAAAAATGATTTTTTCAAAGCTTGGCTTAGTGATCTGAGAACAACGTATCAAAAAGAATTGTTTACGGTTGGAGAATATTGGTCTTCTAATCTTGCTACCTTACAGCAGTATTTGGATGTCAATGATTATGCATTGTCCTTGTTTGATGTGCCACTGCATTTTCATTTTTATGAGGCAAGCAAGCAAAAAGAGGCCTATGATATGTCAAAATTACTTGATCAAACATTGATGCAAACAAGAGCGATGAATGCGGTTACTTTTGTGGAAAATCATGATACACAGAAAGGACAAGCTTTGGAAACAATCGTAGAGGATTGGTTCAAACCTCTTGCCTATGCGGTAATCTTATTGCGAGTAGAAGGATATCCGTGTGTTTTTTATGGGGACTATTATGGTATTGAACAATATCAAACCAAGATCTTTCGTGATGAAATTGATCAAATGATTTACCTTCGACAAAATAAAATGAATGGAATTTGCCATGACTATTTTGATGATTATCACATCGTAGGATGGACATTTGAAGGAGAGAAGGAAAATGACGGATTAGCGGTTGTAATTAACAATGGCGAAAAAGGGCATAAGAAAATGAAATTAGGGCAAAAAAATGCCAATAGCAAATGGTATGATATTACCCATCCCCAAAATGAGATTATTTTAGATGAAAATGGAGAAGGTACCTTTTTTGTTGAAAAGCAAAGCTATGCTATTTATATTAAAAAAGCAGGGATTTTATGAAAGAAATAGAAACAAAAACCATTCTTTCCACAACGAAAGATCAACAATGGTTTGGCAACGATTATAACATGAATCTATTTCGTGGTTGTTGCCATGGTTGTATTTATTGTGATAGTCGTAGTGATTGCTATGGGATTGAAAACTTTGATTGTGTTCGTGCGAAAAAGAATGCTCTTTTTATCTTGAATAATGAGTTGAAAAGAAGACGAAAAAAAGGGGTCATTGGCATCGGATCTATGTCCGATAGCTATAATCCATGGGAACATGAATTAGAACTGACCCGTGGTGCTTTGCAATTGATACATCATTATGGTTTTGGTATTTCGTTAGAAACAAAGAGTCCTTTGGTGGTAAGAGATATTGACTTATTTCAATCCATTCAACAAAAAAATAATGTCATCATTAAATTAACGATCACCTGTTCAAAGGATGCTCTTTCCAAAAAAATTGAACCTCATGTAGCCCCTTCTTCAGAACGTTTTAAGGCAATCAAACAATTAAGTGAAGCAGGAATCTTCTGTGGGGTTTTAATGACACCCATTCTTCCCTTTATCACGGACAGTGATGAAAATATGATGGAAGTCATTCGAATGTCTTATGAAGCAGGAGCTAAATTCGTGTTTTCCATGTATGGGGTAACGCTTAGGGACAATCAAAGAGAATATTACTATACCCAATTGGATCGATTATTTCCTGGGTTATCTTTTCAATATCGACAACATTATCGCAATGCCTATTTTTGTAGCATGAATGATTTTCATAGAAAAAAGCGTTTATTCGAGCAAACATGTCAGCATTTTGGATTATTATATCGGATGGAAGATATCATTCAGGCTTATAAAAAAAGTGAAGCGATAAAACAACTTTCTTTATTTTAAAACAAAAAAAACAATGACTTTAGAAAGGAAAAGAATTACAATAGTATAGGAGAAGAACATAGAACGATACGTTCTTCCAATGCTTGGATGGCTGAGTGGCTGAAGGCGGCGGTCTCGAAAACCGTTGATGGTGTATATCATCCGCAGGTTCAAATCCTGTTCCAAGCGCCAAGAGAAATCAATGGGGATGCAGGTAACGAATTCCCCATTTTATTCTATCTAGGAGGAAAAGTAGAATGATTCGAACAGCAACCATAGAAGATGCAAATGAAATCCAAGCCATCTATGCCCCATATGTAGAAAAAACATCAATCAGCTTTGAATATGAAGTACCAAGTGTAGAAGAAATGAAGCAACGAATTCAAACTATTGGAAAACAATATCCTTTTTTTGTGATGGAAATCAATCAACGAATTGTTGGCTATGCATATGCGTCCACTTTCCGAAGCAGACCTGCTTATCAGTGGTGTGCTGAACTGTCCATATATGTCGATGAGAACGAAAAAGGGAAGGGAATTGGGACAGCGTTATATAAAGCATTATTGGAGCAACTAAAACAAAAAGGATTTCATAATGTATGTGCATGTATTACCTATCCCAATGAAGATAGTATTGCTTTTCATGAAAAAATGGGCTTCACTTTAAATGCTCATTTCCATGAATGTGGCTTTAAAATGAATCAATGGTGGGATATGGTATATATGGAAAAAAGATTATGAAAAGGAAAAATACGAGTGGTATTTAATCGTTCCATTATTTATAGGAATCATCAAATAAGATGAGGCGCTATTACATGGATTAAGTATATCGTAACTAAGGAAGAAGGAAGGTAATTGAAATAATATAAACTAGGAATTTTAGAGATTATTGAAGTATTAGAAAAATAATTATGGGGAGAGTTATATGTTTTTGATTTGCGTTTAGAAGGATAAGTAGGATGAATGGAACATAAGATAATAATAATTGGTTGATGAATAGCAGCTGCTGAGGAAAAATGAATAGACTTCATTTTTATATTAAAAATAGCAAGAATAAATTAGGCATAGAATTCAAAATAAAATCATCTCCTAAGAATAAAAATTGCAAAAATATTCTAAGACAGGAGGTGTTTTTTGCGTTATAACATTGTATGAGTCTTTTTCTATTCCTATGAATTGAAACAAAGTGTCCCAAAACTCAGAGAATGACATTAATTACAAATAAGAGTTGTTATTTTTTTAGCAAGAAAAGATTGCAATTTTAATCTCTATTGTTATAATGTAAGTACATTAAGGGGAGGGTGTGCTATGATACTGACACTGACAATGAATCCAGCTGTGGATAAAACAGCAGAAGTCGATACTTTAAAAGTAGGGGAATTGAATCGTTTAAATAACGTTATGATGGATGCTGGAGGAAAAGGCATCAATGTTTCAAAAACCATTGCTCAATTAAATGGAAACAGTATTGCGCATGGTGTCATTGCAGGAAACAGCGGGGCATTTATTGAAGAAGAGTTGAATCGTTTAGGGATTGCTCATGATTTTATGAAAATAGCCGGAAATACAAGAACCAATCTTAAGGTATTGGATCAAAATCGCGTATTAACGGAATTAAATGAAAATGGGCCATCACCAAGCGAAGAAGAATTGCAACAGCTGAGTGATCATATTCTATCTTCTTTACATAGTGATGATATTTTAGTTATCAGTGGTAGCGTGCCATCAAAAGTGAATAAAGATTTCTATTATCATTTGATTCTTGCCGCAAAACAAAGACAGGCAAAAGTAATTTTAGATGCGGATGGGGCTTTATTTAAAGAAGGAATTAAAGCGGTTCCTCATGTAATTAAACCAAACCGTTTTGAGTTATGTCAGTATTTTGAAGTGGAAGAAACGATTGATGATCAAGGAATCGTGGCACTAGCGCAGCGTTTCCTTGCCCAAGGAGTTGCTTTAGTTGCAGTATCAATGGGTAGTGATGGAGCATTATTTGTTAGTAAAGATCGTGCGATTCGTGTAGAAGCATTAAACATTAAGGCACATTCTAGTGTTGGCGCCGGCGATGCAATGGTTGCGGCTATGGCTTATTCTTTCCATCAGGGATATTCTTTCGAAAAATTGGTCACACTAGCAGTAGCTACAAGTGCCGGTGCGGTTATGACACAAGGGACAAAACCACCGACAAAAGAATTGGTTGAAACCTTAGAAAAGCAAGTAAAAATGCACGAAATCGCTATTTAAAAAAGAAAGCGCATACAGGAAATAAATGGAAAAAAGATTGCGAATTATAAAAAAATTTGCTATTCTTTTCTACAATAAAAAGGTGGGATATCAAAAATGATGAAAAACACAAAAAAAGTAAAAATTGTAGTACCGATGAAAGGTGTTTCCAATGATGAGATTCTAGCAATGTGCGAGCGTGCTATTGATTCGCATGCCGATATTGTAGAATGGCGTATTGACTATTATGAAAAAGTAAAAGAAATTGATGCGGTAGTAGAATTGCTGAAACAGATTAGTGCCAAAGTAAGAAGTGCTGGTAAAGAATTGATTTTTACTTGCCGTAGCGAAAGAGAAGGTGGCAACGTGAAGTTGGCAGCTTCGGAATATATGCTGTTAAATAAGACGGCTGTGTTAAGTAAACTTGTTGATTATATTGATGTTGAATTCATGTTAGGAGATACCATGGTTAATAGCATCGTCTCTCATGCAAAAGCACATGGAACCAAAGTGATTATTTCAAGTCATGATTTTGATTCAACTCCAAGAAGGGAATTGATCGTTAATCGTTTACATAAAATGGAAGAAAAAGGTGCTGATTTTATCAAAGTAGCTTGTATGCCAAGAAACGATGCAGATGTGGAAGAAATGATCAAAGTGGGAAAAGAAATGCAACAGACGAAGGATAATGTAATCTTAATTTCAATGGGGGAATTGGGAAAAAAGACACGCATCCATCCAGAATTGATTGGAACATGCATGACATTTGGTTGTTTGAAAGATAGTGAAAGTGCACCTGGACAAGTAGAAGTCAATGAACTATATGAATTATTAAACAATTAGACAGTATTGTCTATCATCGAAAAAAGAACTGGCATAGATTTGAAGTGAACCCAATTTCTTGGACATTAAAATAAGTATACTACCTAAACGGTAATTAAGGATTGATTTCTGTATTCTACAGGAGTTA
>JBGUVL010000028.1:0-26750 GCA_045134375.1 Breznakia sp.
ATACAAGAGAGTGAAGTATTCACTGCGGTTGCTATTGCAGAAAGTCTTGGGATTAGTCGGAATACGGTTTCTCAATATTTGAATCAATTGGTAAAGAATGGAAAAGTGATTAAAATCAACACACGTCCTGTTTATTTTTTTGATAAAGAAATTTTGGAAACGATTTACTCAATCCATTTTGATTCGTTTGAATATCCTTCTTTTCATGATTTTAATCAACGATTAAAAAATACAGTAAGAGATTTTGAAAAATTAATAGGATATAACAATTCTTTGCATACCGTTGTAGAACATTGTAAGGCAGCAATATCTTATCCTGGAATGGGATTACCGATTTTGATTTATGGTCCAACCGGGACGGGGAAAAGCATGATTGCTTCCTTGATGTATGAATATGCATTAAATGAGAAAATCATAAGCAAAGAAAAACGCTTTATTGCGGTCAATTGTAGTGAGTATGCAAATAATCCAGAATTGTTAACTGCAAATTTGTTTGGCTATGTAAAAGGAGCTTATACCGGAGCCGAAGAAGACAATCCTGGCTTGATTGCTTTAGCCGATGGTGGCATCCTTTTTTTAGATGAAGTTCATTGTTTAAAAGCAGAATGTCAAGAAAAATTATTTTTCTTTATGGATAAAGGAATGTACCATAAGGTAGGAGATAATGATAACTGGTATTATTCAAAATGTCATTTAGTATTTGCAACCACCGAAGAACCACAGAATGCATTATTAAAGACTTTGTTACGACGTATACCGATTACTGTTATTGTACCATCTTTAAAAGAGCGCCCATTAGTAGAAAAGAAGCAGTTGATTTATACCATTTTAAAAAAAGAAAGCGAGCGGTTAAGAAAGCCAATTTCTATCAGTAATATTGCTTATCATACATTGATGGATTATGAATTTAGTGGCAATGTAGGAGAAATGAAAAATGCGTTGAAAGCAACATGTGCAACAGCGTTTTTGGCGCATAATGATAAACAGAATCTAGAAATCAATATGTATGATCTTCCCGATTATTTTTTTACGCCCTCTACCTCGGTGCAAGTAAAAGCACCAAAAAATAGCGATGAGATGATGTTTGATATTGAACAATTAGTAAGCAATATTGAAAACTCTACGCCATTGCTTCATCTTTATGATAATATGTTGAAGCAATTTTCACATTATACACAAAATAAGATAGATTTTACTTCATTGATTGAGGAATATACAAAATTATTAGATAACTATATTAATTTTGTAGTATACAAAAATCGGTATCGAAATAATACAAATGATACTTTTTTATTAAAAGTGCTTGATAAAATTTATTCTATTGTGATGAATAAATATTCTTTGAATGTACCAAATAGTGAAATTCAGGTATTTTCAAAAATTATTAGTGATTATACTCGCTATACGTTGGATGCAAAAGTGTGGACTTCCTTTGTTAAAAATGAAGTGGATGCTTTATTGCAGTTATTAAAAGAAAAAGTACCACGAGCTTATAATATTGCCAATGAAGTCGTAAATAATGTAGCGTTAAATCTTGATTTAGAATTAGATGATCTAATGAGTGCAATTTTCACTGTTTCCTTTATTTCGGATGAAAAAAATAGCACTTCGACTTGTGCGGGTCTTATTTTAGCTCATGGCTATTCGACTGCTAGTAGCATTGCCAATACCGTGAATCGAATTTTGGGAGAATATGTATTTGATGGTATTGATATGCAGATTGATTTAAGCATGGATAAAGTAGCAATGTTAGCTGATGAATATTTAAAACGAAAGAACTCCATTGAAGAATTGATTCTATTGGTCGATATGGGAAGTTTAGAAGAAATTTATAAGCGAATGCGACCAATAGCAAATTGTAATATCGCATTAATGAATAATGTTTCTACTGCTATGGCGCTAGAAGCAGGAAATGGATTATTACACGGGAAAAGCGTACAGGATATAATTACTGACATCAAACAGCATTATACTTTAACAACACATTATATTCAGGGAATTCCCAAGAAAAACGCTATCATAACGATTTGTGCAACTGGCTTTGGGACGGCTCAAAAATTTAGTGAATTGTTAAATAGCAGTATGCCAAAAAGAACTTTAGATGTGATTGCGTATGATTATCAATCGTTGGTTGAAAATGGAATCGAAGATGTGGTGTTTGATCGTTATAATGTAAGGTTGATGGTAGGAACACTAAATCCAAATATCGAAAAAATCGATTTTATTTCGGTAGAAGAATTGATGATGGATGAGGGTCTTGATCATTTGTGTAGCATTATGCAAGAGTTTTTAGAAGAGGAAGAAGTAGCAAAGTTCCGTTCTAATATAATGAAGAATTTTACTTTGGCCAATATTGTGAATCATTTGACAATTCTAAATGCTGAAAAAGTGATTGATGATGTGGAGGAAATTGTTGAGGAAATGGAGCATGGATTTGATTGCGAACTGGACACGACACGAAAAGCAGGTTTGTATATTCATATTAGCTGTTTGATTGAACGTTTAATTTTAAAGAATGAAATCAATCGTGTAGAACATCAGGATGAGATGGTGCAACGAAATAAAGAATATCTACGCATCATGAAGCAGGCTTTTAGTGGCGTGGAAATGCGATATAGTGTCGATGTACCTGATGCTGAACTATTATACATTTTAAATTATTTTAAAAACATGTAAGATAACTCCAAATTTAACACCAAAAATTCCAATTTATTCTTAAAAAGTGTGTTCGACACTGTTGGGCACGCTTTTTGCTGTATATATTGTGACAGGAGGTGAAAGAATGGCGGAGCCAAACATTTTACTTACAAGAATTGATAATCGTCTGGTTCATGGTCAGGTCGGAGTAACATGGACAAAGACATTAGGGGCAAATTTGATTATCGTTGCTGATGACACGGTAGCTGCAGAGCCTTTACAGCAGTCGTTAATGGAAGTGACTGCGAAATCTTCTGGTGCAGGAATTCGTTTTTTTAGCATTGAAAAAACGGCTGCTATCATTGGCAATGCTGCTCCAGAGCAGAAAATCTTCATTGTTTGTAAGACACCAAAAGAAGTAAGAAGATTAGTGGAAGCGGGAGTATCCCTAAAAGATGTAAATGTAGGAAATATGCATTTTTCTGAAGGGAAACGTTCGATTACCAAAAAGGTGTATGTAAATGATGAGGATATGGATGACTTGAAATATCTGGCTGCACAAGGAATCAATGTTTATATTCAAGATGTTCCAGGGGATCCAATCACAAAAATTGAATCATAAAAAGGAGAGAAAAAGATTATGGAGATTACATTATTACAGGGTATCATGCTTGCAATCGCTGCGGTAATCATTGGTATCGACTATTGGCTTGAAGCATTCTTCATTTTCCGTCCATTAGTTGTATCTACGATTACTGGAATTATTTTGGGCGATGTTACGCTGGGGTTAAAATGTGGTGCACTAATTGAATTGGCATTTGCAGGGTTGACACCAGCGGGAGGAACACAACCTCCTAACCCAGTACTTGCTGGTTTTATGGGAACGGTTCTTGCTTATACGACAGGCTCCACTCCTGAAATTGCATTAGGACTTTGTTTACCATTCTCATTTTTGATGCAGTATGTTATTTTATTCTATTATTCAGCATTCTCATTCTTTATGGGAAAAGCGGATAAAATGGCCGAAGCATCCGATGTAAAAGGATTTACAAAATTAAATTTATTAACGATTGGGATTGTTGCTTTAACATACGGTGTGATTGTCTTCTTATGTACGTATGTAGCACAGGAGCCAATGGCAAATTTAGTTAATTCATTACCTGAATTTATTACTCATGGTTTAGAAGTTGCTGGTGGTATTCTTCCAGCTGTTGGATTTGGTATGTTATTACGAGTTATGATGAAAGCAAAATATATTCCATACTTCATTGCAGGATTCTTAATGGCAACATTCTGTGAAATGAGCAATTTGCTTCCAGTAGCATTATTAGGTACGATTTTTGCTTTGATTGATTACTTCGGAGCAAAACAGAGAAAAGAAGATATTGACGAAGCATTACGTAATGCTGGTCAAGGAGGAAATACACATGGCGGAATATAAAAAGGTGTTGACAAAAAGTGATATTACAAAACTAGGTATTCGATCCTCCCTATTACAGGCATCTTTCAACTATGAAAGAATGCAAGCAGGAGGTTGGACTTGGGCTATGCTTCCAACGTTGGAAAAAATATATGGGGATGATAAAGAGAAAATGGCTGCCGCAATGACAGATAATCTTGAATTCATTAATACCCATCCTAATTTTGTTGGATTTTTAATGGGATTGTTATTGTCATTAGAAGAAAGTGGAGAATCACGCGATTTGATCAAAGGGTTAAAGGTGGCTTTGTTTGGACCGATTGCAGGAATTGGGGATGCTATTTTCTGGTTCACTTTATTGCCAATCGTTGCAGGTATTTCATGTTCCTTTGCATCGCAAGGTTCCTTACTTGGACCTATGATTTTCGTAAGTGTCTATGTCGTAATTTGGGTATTGCGTATCGTTTGGACACAATTAGGCTATACTTTAGGTACGAAATCAATTGATATGATCAAGGACAATTCTGAGATTATTTCGAATTCTGCTACTATTTTAGGTATTACTGTTATCGGTGCTTTGATTGCTTCTTATGTCAACATCAATTTATTACCTGTTATTATGGTTGATGGCGGAATTGAAGTTCCTGTTCAGAGTGAATTCTTTGATAAAATCATTCCTAATTTCTTGCCAATGATTTATACATTAGCGATGTTCTATTTGTTAAAGAAAAAACAAGTAAGTCCAATTGTTTTGATTATTGGAACGATTGTTCTTGCGATTGTTTGTTCTTTTATTGGGTTGTTATAAGAAGGTTCTCCTTACTTTTTCTAGTAAAAAAAGTTGTAATCCTACCAAAAGTTTTACTGGTAGGATTGCGCTTTTTTTTTATGATAGAAAAAGGATTCGTCATTATGTTTGTATGATCGTGGGTAGGAAGATAACGAAGATACAAAAGATTCATCACTTCAAATAAGATGGAGGATCTATGATTCAAAAAAATATGGAACATTGTGTGTGGGAATATCGCATCTTGTTTGTACTATGCAACAGTAGTATCAATTTAATGTTTTTTGATTGTTCATAAAAAAGGCGGTAAGCCTACCCAATGGTAATTAGGTATTTTTACCGCCTTTTTATTCGTTATCTTCTGTATTTTGTCTGCTACGATTTAAGATATCCAACATGATCGATGGATCTAAAATTTCTTTTTCTTTCGTTTCTGATTCTTTAAGTTTAATATAATCTTCATTATATTTATCAAAATATTCTTGGTATAAATCAAAATTATCATCTAATGTAATCTTAGAAGCAAACATTGCTTCTGGATGTTGTTCGATGATTTCTTTCTTGATCGCTAATGCATCGCTGCTTTCACACCATTTTCCTTCTGGTCCTACCACACGATAATCCTTATTGATATGCAAGTCTTCTCCATTGGTATAAACAAAACGATTCATCATCATTGGAATATACATTTCTTCTGGATACCAGGAAAGTTTAAAAGTCGAAGCTACGTAGCTAAAATTTTCGCTCAGTATCATTGCGGTTTTACGTGAAATCATAAACCAAGGACTACCAATGACATAGGTATCTTTTAATTTTCTCTTGACTCCTAATACATTTAATATGGATGCGATTCCTCGACAAGAAGAACGGATGAACTTGCTGGTAGGGAATGCGATTAAGTTTGTTAAAGTATAGAATTTCTCACTCTTTGGACGTAAATTGGTATCTTCCTTCTCACTACGATCGACATAATAGAAATCTTTTCCATCGTTTTCTTCTAAAAAGGCAACAATTTCATTACGAGATTTGATTGGCATCATCCCGTCGGTTAGATTGATGAAATAATCAAATCCACCTAATTCAATGGCTTCCTTCATTTGAATGATAGTACCTCTAGCTAAAGAAAGATCCCCTTGTTGCGCAAATTCTTGCGTATGAGAAATATGAACGCGTTTTTCATCGGCATAGACAAAACTGATTTTTTCACGCAGATCATTATCGTTGATCATTAAAAAAACATGATCTTGTTGTTTGATTAATTGATTGACGGATTCGATAACTTCATCATAGCCACGCTCCGAGTGCATTAAGTAAGCTATTTTCATAAAAATACCTCCGTTTCTTAATTATAACACTATTGCCAATAATGTCACGAATTATCGCTACTAGTTTTTATCAAAAATTAGGAAAACGGAAGTCATGTAAAATAAAGAAAAAAACAATTGACATAAAAATTATAATGTTATAACATTTAGATTGTAAAGGAGGGAATTATGGAAATTGTTAAGGCGAACGTATATCAGGACTTTTGCAATGGCGTGATGAGTGGTAACGAAGTGGTTAAAAGTGTGAAACTACTAAAAGATGCCAGACATTTTTATGCTAACGGGGATTGTGACTTGGATGACAATACCGTGATGTACGAAGTGTATTCTTATTCCAAAGGTGAGGCTACGCAAGTTGGTAATTTAAATTGGGGATTAACGGTAATGAAACCCGTTATGATCAACCAAGAATACAACATGACAAGAGGGCATTTCCATGTAGATCGTAATTGTGCCGAAATCTATTTTTGCTTGCATGGAGAGGGATTATTGTTATTCATGGATGAAACTGGGCACTGCTTTGCAGAAGAAATGCGTGTTGGCAGTATTCATCATATTGATGGTCGTTTGGCGCATCGTTTAGTGAATACAGGAAAAGAGGAACTTCGTGTAGGAGCTTGTTGGCCAAGTACAGCAGGACACGATTACAAACAGATCGAAGACCATCCATTCACGGTAAGAATCATGGAAGAAAATGGAAAAGTAGTTGTAAAGGAGGAGAAAGAGTAATGGCTTATTTAAATTTTCAATCAAAGTACGAAAAATATCCAAAAACAGTAATTAAAGGACACCATGCAGTATGTGGTTATGAAGCAATCAAAAACGCACTATTAGAAAAAATGAATCCAAATAGCGTTGTTGTATTTGATTATTATCCAGGTGTCAATGAAGAAGAGGTAATGCAATTGATTACTGCTTTAAATCCTGTCCAAGTAATTGCGACAAAGGACATTTTTAAAGAAGGAAAATCAATTACAGAACAGATGCGTTATCATTTAACTGATGATCGTGTCTTTGGTAAGATGTATTATGGAGATTTCATTGATTTTATTGATGAAGAAAAATTAGCAGAAGCAAAAGAATTAGTTAATAATGCTACTGGCATTACGGTGATCTATGGTGTTGCTGCTTCTTTAGTAAGTGAAGGTGATATTAATGTCTATTTTGATATGGCAAGATGGGAAATTCAACTTCGCTATCGTAAAGGAATGCCAAACTATAAAGCGGATAATAATGATGAAGATATCCTGAGAAAATACAAACGTGCTTTCTTCATTGAATGGCGCATTGCGGATAAACATAAAGCAAGATTGTTTGAACGTTTTGACTTTGTAGTTGATACTAATAAAGAAAACGATCCAAAAATGATTACAGGAGATACGTTCAGAGAAAGTTTAAAACAGTTAGTAAATACTCCATTTAGAACCGTTCCTTATTTTGATCCAGGAGTATGGGGCGGACAATGGATGAAAGAAGTCTGCAATTTAGATCCATCAAAAGCAAACTATGCTTGGAGCTTTGATGGTGTACCAGAAGAAAACAGTATTCTATTTGACTATGATGGTGTTGCTTTTGAATTGCCAGCAATGGACGTTGTTCTTTATCAGCCAAAGCAGTTGTTAGGGCCACAAGTATATGCTCGTTTTGGTGCTGAATTCCCAATCCGTTTTGACTTCTTAGATACCATTGAAGGTCAAAATTTGTCTTTACAGGTTCACCCTTTAACGGAATATATTAAAAAGAATTTTGGTATGAGCTATACACAGGATGAAAGTTACTATATCTTAGATGCGAAAGAAGGAGCAACAGTTTATCTAGGGTTAAAGGAAGGCATTGATCCTGAAGAAATGATCAATGATTTAAGAAAAGCACAAGAAGGTGAAATCGTATTTGATGCGGAAAAATATATTAATCGTTTCCCTGCTAAAAAACACGATCACTTCTTAATCCCTGCTGGTACTTGTCATTGTTCAGGAAGTGGAGCTATGGTATTGGAAATCAGTGCGACTCCTTATATCTTTACATTTAAATTATGGGATTGGGAACGTTTAGGATTAGATGGTCGTCCTCGCCCGGTTCATGTAGAACACGGAAAAGAAGTAATCCAATGGAATCGTACAACGCCATGGGTGAAAGAACACTTAGTGAATGCGGTTTATGAAGTAAAAGAAGAAAACAATGATTGTCTGATCGAACATACCGGATTACATGAATTAGAATTCATTGAAACAAGACGTTACACTGCCACTGGTACTACTTATCACAAAACAGGTAATACCGTAAACATGTTAAATTTGATTGACGGTAAAGAAGCGATCGTGGAATCACCAACAAATTCTTTTGCTCCATTTGTGGTTCATTATGCAGAAACATTTATTATTCCTGCTAATATTGAAGAATATACCATTCGTCCTTATGGTATGAGTGAAGGAGAAGAAATCAAGGTAATTAAGGCTTATGTTCGCTAATAAAATCGCTATTATTTCAGATCAAATTGATAATGATCTACGTACTGCCGCAAAACGGATTCGTGAAGAAGGGTATGAGTACGTAGAGCTTCACAATGTATTTGGAAAGAGTATTGAAGAATGTAGTGAAGCAGAAGCGAAAATGATAAAAATGATTTTGGATGAATATGGATTAGAGGTAGTGAATATCGCTTCGACGATATTCTTCCTTTGTCCATTGTATCCACATTATCGAGTTTCTCTTTTCAATGATAACTTTTATTCCATTAAAGGAGATGTCAAATATCATTTAGCGATGCTTCATAAAGCCTGTCGGGTAGCGAAAATTCTGGAATGCAAAACCATTCGTGTGTTCCCATTCCGCTTCCCTGATAATGAAGAAATTGGTGTGGTAGGAACAGAAGCTGACCAAAATAGGATTATGGATAATTTGAAGAAAGCAGTGGAAATTGCAGAACAATATGATGTGGTGCTAGCATTGGAAAACTGCCCATATTCGCATTGTCCAAAAGGAGAAATGACCTATCGTATGGTACACGCCATTGGTAGCCCTAATTTAAAATTATTGTGGGATCCAGCAAATTCTTACCGTGCAGAAAAAAATCGTGTTCCACTGGAATACCAGCATCTTTCTTTGTTGGAAGAATATGAATTGATAAAAGATGAAATCGTTCATGTTCATTTAAAAAATTATGAGTATGATGAAACCCAGGAAAAACCTTTTGTTCATAGAGAACTATTAGCAGGGGATATTGATTATGTTCAACTGCTTTCAAAAATGAATTCCTATACGAATGCATTTAGTTTAGAGCCAGAAGTAGAACTGGAGGAAGCCATTCATTGTATGCAGCAATTAAAATCGATTAAGGAGTAATTATGATAGATACAGGGTTTAAGATTGAAGCCGATATTCCAAATCTCGAATTTCGATATGGCGAAGATGTCTATGGACCAGTGAGCGAGAAAAGAAAATTAGATGATATTAGAAAAAGTTTAAGTGATCCTGAAGTCAAAGGACCAGAATATGTTTATGCGGTGGCTATGGATGTCGCAAAAAAGAAGCATCGTCAGGATTTAATTCAGCGAAATCTTTTATATGGAGCAATGATCTTTTGTAAAGGATGTGTTGGAGAAGAGCCGGTTCGTAGTCAAGGACATATTCATGCGATATCAAAAACATGCAACGATTCCACTTGTGAAGTGTATGAAATATGGTCTGGAGAAGCCTATATTTATATGCAAGAAAGTGCAAAAGATAATCCAGGTCGTTGTTTTGCGGTGCATGCGAAAGCGGGCGATGTGGTCATTGTACCTCCTTCTTGGGCACATGCGACCATCAATGCAGATCCTAGTCAAGAAATGTTATTTGGTGCATGGTGTGTCAGAGATTATGGGTTTGATTATGACGATGTGAGAGCACATGGTGGAGTCGCTTATTTTCCAAAGGTAGAAGATAACCAAATTGTATTTGTGCAAAACCCAGCTTATCAAAGTGAAGGGATTGTTATAAAAGAAGCAAGAGAATACCCTGAATTTGGCATTTTAAAAGGTGTTCCGATCTATACCCAGTACGAAAATAATCCCGACTTATTCCGTTTTGTTAGTGATCCTTCTGTGGTTTCCTCCTTGTGGGAACACTATCAACCATAAGATAGACAAATGTAAAAACCGCTTTTCAAAGCAGATGAATGTTTGTATAATAGATGCAAGGATGTGGTTATGTGAAGTTAAATTATGCGAAAGGGTCCATTCCTTTGTATTTGCAAATCTATGAAATTTTAAAAGATAAGATTGAAAAGCAGGTATATGAATATGGAGATATGATTCCTAGTGAACAGGAACTAGAAAAATTATATAAGGTAAGTCGAATTACGGTTCGTCAAGCCATTGGTGAATTAGAAAAAGCAGGTTATGTAAAACGTGCGAGAGGGAAAGGTACTGCAGTTACCTATGTAAAGCGAATTGATGAATCGTTGAGTGCAATTCGCAGTTTTACAAAGGAAATGGAAGATCGTGGTCTTCAACCTGGAACTAGTTTTGTACAGATTCAAAAAGAAGAAGCGGATGATGAAGTTGCTTCGTTGTTGGAATTACCACCGCATGGGGAAGTCTATCATCTTTGGCGTGTACGAACAGCCGATCAGGAACCTTTGGTAATTTTTGAAACCTATCTTAGCGGAGAATATGATTTTCCCCTAGAAGAGGAAAAGTATCATGGTTCCATGTATCAAATATTTGAAGATTTGGGAATACGCCAACCAGCATGGGTGCGAGAGAATTTCCAGGCTATTTTAGCGAGTCAAGAAATCGCAGAATTATTGGATGTAAAAATTGGAAGTCCGATTTTTAAGCGTATCCGAATCGCATATAGTGAAGAGAATAAGGCGATAGAATATACGATATCTTATTATCGAGGCGATCGCTATTCTTATTCCATTGAATTAGGGAAACATAATTAAAGCCGATGTAAGTCGGCTTTTTTTATTATTGTTGAACCAAACGAATGGTAAATTTATTTCGATCACCACGATATTTAGCAATCGAATATTCGATAGGTTCATCTTTTTGATTACAAGAAACAGTAGTAATGGTATAAACAGCAGCATTTTCGTTAATTTGTAATAGACTGCTTAATTCGTTTGTCGCATTGATTGCTTCAATCGTTCGATCTAAATAGGCGATTGGCATATTGTATTTTTTCTTCATTAGTTCATATAAGGACGTCTCTTGCTTGTTAAAGTTTTCATTTTCAATACCCTTAAATTTATCACATGGAACATACGTATGTACATAAACCATAGGTTCATCATCTGCATAGCGAAGACGTACCAAATGTAATACACGATCTTTTTCATTGATTTTCAGATGACGAGCGACCACTTCATCGGCTTCTTCGACTTCTTGTAATAATAAATTCGTTTTGGGAGTGAGTCCAAGTTGTTTCATTTCATCATTGTAACTGGTCAGCTTTTTAAAGAAAAAACCATCTACTTTTGGCTTCGAAACAAAGGTTCCTTTCGCTTTCATTCTGGTAATGTAACCTTCATTGATCAATTCCTGAAAAGCTTGTCGTATGGTAGGACGAGAGATGCCTAATTCTTGGCAGAATTCTAGTTCGGTTGGAAGTTGATCACCGGTTTGATAAAGACCATTTTTAATGGCTTTGATAATTGCCTGTTTGATTTGAAAATACATCGGAACAGGGGAATTTTTATCCAAATGAAATAGAGATTTAAAATTATTATCCATATTGTTACCTCAATTATCTTTTCTATTTTCTTTATTATATAGGATAATTATTCTTTTTACAATGTACTAACATTATTAAAATATAATGAAAATTAAAATAACAGGTTGACACCACAACAATAAATGTTATAATGTAATTACATTAAGGAGGAACAAATCATGGATACATCGAAATTAACAAAAGAAACACTAGCTAAATTTTTTGATCACACTTTATTAAAAGCATTTGCGACAGACGAGGATTTATTGGAATTATGCAAAGATGCAAAAGAAATGGGAACCGCAATGGTAGCAATTAATTCTTATCCAGTCAAACTTTGTAAAGAATATTTAAAGGATTGCGATGTTCATGTAGGAGCAGCAATTTCATTCCCATTAGGACAAACAACCATTGAAACAAAGGTGTTTGAAACAAAACAGGCAATTGCTGACGGTGCGGATGAAATTGACTATGTTATTAATGTAGGAAAAGTAAAAGCAGGAAGATATGATTATATTAAAGAAGAGATGGAAGCGATTGTTTCTGTCTGTAGAGAAGCAAATGTTCTTTCAAAAGTAATTTTTGAGAATTGCTATTTAACAAAAGATGAAATTAAACAAGTTGCATTGATTGCGAAAGAAGTGAAACCAGATTTTATTAAGACAAGTACAGGATTTGGAACCGGTGGGGCAACTTTTGAAGATGTTGCATTAATGGTAGAAACAGTAGATGGAGCTTGCAAGGTAAAAGCGGCAGGTGGTATTCGTGATTGGGAAACATGCAAAAAAATGATTGAATTAGGGGCAGAACGAATTGGGACTAGTTCATCAAAAGCGATTTTAGAAGGATTCTGTAAAGAACGAGGAGAATAACATGAAGAAAATAGCGATTACAGGAGCGAATGGTTATATCGCATCATTGGTTCAAAAAACAAATAAAGATCAATTTGAATTTATTCCTATTACAAGGAAAGTGTTACCGTTGGATGATCCACAAAAAGTGAAAGAATTTTTTGAACATTTAGATTTTGATATTGTGTTCCATACGGCTGCGGATGCAACAACTGCACACTGTGAAGAGGAACCAGAAAAAACACATCGCATCAATACGGAATCTGCAATGGCAATCGCAGATGTTTGCAAGGCAAAAGGAAAACGACTGATTTTCTTAGGAACGGAACAGAGTTTTAATGGAAAAACCAACGAAGGCCCATTCAAGGAAGAAGAGGAATTGGTATCGGTAACGAATTATGGAAAGCAAAAGATGGAAGCGGATCTTTATATTCAAAATCATCTTGAAGATTATCTGATCATTCGCTTCTCTTGGATGATGGGAATGGCAGAACCAGGAGTTAAACCAAGTCCTAATATTATTAAAAATGTAATGAATGCCATTTTTAATGAAAAACCTACATTGTTTACGGTAAATGAAGTAAGAGGAATGACCTATGCAAAATATTTTGCAAATCAGTTTTCCAAAATTGTAGATTTAGAAAGCGGTGTTTACCATTTCTCAAATGAAAATCATTTAAACACTTACGAAAGTGCAAAATTAGTGGCGAGAAAATTAGGAATCAGTGAAGAACGTATTGAAAAATTCATATTGCCAAATACCGAACGTTATTCGGACCGATTCCGCGATTACCGTTTAGATGCTACAAAAATCAAAGAAAAAGGCATCGATCTTCAAACTTTTGAAGAAGATGTGGAAGAGTGTTTGAAAGATTACGGTTGGATGTAAAAGTCAGTGTAAACTGACTTTTTTGTTTGACAAGATGGATTTCTCACAAAAGATGAGGATGAAAAAGAAGAAAGAATGTAGTTTTGATTTTAGCTATTTGTTTTGATAAAAAAAAGGTATAATAACAAAGTATAGAATGGTGGTTCATGATGGATAATGAAGGAACAAGAAATCTAGCTTTGACATTTCAATTATCACTAGATTGCTTTTTAAAAGAAGAATCAATAGAAAATGAAGATGCTGCATTGCAAACAGCAAAAATATATTTGAAGCAGGCATCTCAATATCGCAGTCAAGCGAAACGATATGAAATAGCAAAAAAAACTCTGGACGCATGTCCACGGTGTTTGGAAGCTTATCTCATAATGGCGGCGGCATCAGATAATTTGTTTCAAAGAATTCGGTTGCTAAAAGAGGGTATGGAACAGGCCACATTAGCTTTGGGGAAACAATTTTTTCTACAACAGATCGACGATTTTTATTCCATTCAACATTCGCATCTATATTTTCAAATCAAATATAGTTATGCCCTTTCTTTATGGGAAGGCGGTTATGTGAAAAAAGCAGAGCAACAATGCCGTGAGATTTTAAACCTTAATCCATCCGATTACTATCATGTTCATGAATTATTGTATGCTATTTATTTATTTCAAGAAGATATTACTTCTTGCCTCACTTTATTAAAACGTTATCAGGACCAATCTACATTATCTTTGTATTTTATGTTTCTGTTACAGATGAAGCAACAGAAATTCAAAGCGGCAAGCGAGATGGTCCCTTTGATGAAGGAAGCCAATCCCTATTTGTATGAAATGATTACCCATCAAAGAATCTGCGTAGGAACAGGAGTACGAAGTATGATTGCAGGAAGTGAAAGCGAGGCGTCCTATATTTACTTATTATTGTATCATCAATGGAATATTCAAAAAGGTGTGGATATATTTATGATCGAATCCATTGAACAAAATAATAAATCGTGATTAATTGTAAATTTATCCTACGATGGAACCAAGAATATCCCCATCCTCTATAGGAGGTGGAATGAATTGGTAAGATTTCCGCACTTACTTGACTATAAATTAGCGGAACGAGGTAAAAACTTGTCAAAATCGATAAGTGGTTTGCCTGCTCCAAAATGTGACAAATGCGCAGATACCTCCAAAAGAAGCTTACTTTGAGTGAGCGAAAATGGGAGTGCCCACTCGCTCATACGGTTTACGAGCGTGACAAGAATGTTAGTCAAAATGGTAAGAATAAAGGAAGACGAAAGGTATTTACCTGTACCAATATACCAACCGTAGGACATACCGAGATACTGGAATCGTTAGGTTCCTTGATTGAGAAATCCCCACTTCAAACATTTGTTAATTGTTGGAAGCTTGTCACTTATGATATAATGAACAAGAATTTGAGGTGAATTTATGTTAGCAAAAGAAAGATTAGTATATATTATCAATCGCTTGCAGGTGCGGCCTAGTATTTCTGTGCAAGAGCTTTCCCGCGAAATGAATGTATCATTGTCCACGGTACAACGAGATTTAATTAAATTAGAAAAAGAAGGAAGAATTGAACGTTCACGTGGTGGAGCTATTAGTCATCATGTATCTGAAATGTTATCGGGAGAGAGTGATATTGCTGTTTCAGAAAAAATTCATCTGCATCAAGCGGAAAAGGAAATCATTGCAAAAAATGCCATCAAATTCATCAAAGACGGAGAATGCATTTTTCTTGATTCCGGAACTACAATTGCTCATCTGGTCCCTTATATCATGAATCGCAATATTACGATTGTAACAAATTCCATGTATTTGCAACGCCGTTTAGCAGGATGCAAAGGACAAGTGTTTTTGCTAGGTGGGAAATATAGTGCAAAATTGGATATGACATTAGGGGCAAGTACCATTATGCAGTTAGAGAACTTACGTTTTGATCGAGCTTTCTTAAGTGCAAGTGGAGTTGATGTGAGAAGTAAGGAGTTGTATTCAGTAGATTCTGAGATTGCAGTGATAAAAAAATTGGTTATGAAACGTTCAAAACGAACTTATGTATTAGTGGATCATAGCAAATTTAACGTAAAAGCAATTTATACTTATGCCAAATTAAATGAAGTAGATTATATATTTACTAATCAATATCCAGAAAATGAGCGAGTATTAAAAAATATTGTTGTTTGTAAATAAAAAGATAGGATTGTGATGGAACGAAATAGTCCTAATCTTTCAAAGCAAAATTATAGTGTTACAACCAAAGGATAAGGTGGTGAAAAAATGGAATATACTACAATACCAGATGATTTCTTTATTGGAACATCTTCTTCTGCTTGGCAGATTGAAGGAACAGAAGGGAAAGATGAGGACCAGAAAAGTTGGGCAGAACTTTTTTATGAAAGCAATCCCTCTTTATGGCATAATCAAATAGGCCCAAAAACTGCTTGTGATTTTTATCATCACTACAAAGAGGATATCAAGACAATGGCAGAGATTGGGATGAACACATTTCGTTTTACGATTCAATGGCCACGATTTATGAAGGATCCGATTCAAGGCGTTGTAGATGAAAGAGCAAAAGCTTATTACCGTGATGTGATTTTGACGATTCGTAGCTATGGGATGGAGCCAATGGTGTCATTAGAACATTGGGATATTCCTGCTGTTTTAATAGAAAAATATAATGGCTGGGCAGGTAGAGAAACTTTAGAATGCTATATAAAATATGCACAAGCGGTTTTTGACGCATTTGGGGATATCGTAATTTATTTTTTCGCTTTTACAGAACCTAATATTCCTATTGATAATGGTTATATGGACCAAATTTGGTATCCTTTTCAGCACGATCCAAAAACTGCCTACCAAGCACATTTTCATAAAGTGCTAGCAACATCTCATGCCCTAGAAGCAATTAAGCCATGGAAAGAAAAATACGGATGCAAGCTTGGAGTGATGCTTCACTATACCCCGATTTATGCTCGCAGTACAGAAATTAGAGATATCGAAGCAGCCTATAAGGCAGATTTATTTCAAGTAAGAATTTATCTTGATCCTTATTTAAAAGGTAAGTATCCAGATGAATTGATATCACTATTGAAAGAAAATGATTGTCTATTTTCATATCGACAAGAAGATCTGAAATTGATTGCTCAAAATCGAATCGATATTTTAGGTTTGGATTACTATTTTCCAATTCGTGTTAAAGTGAGGGAAAGCAAGTATGACGGAAAATTTCATCCTGAAAAATATTATGAAAAATGGATTATGCCAAACCGCAAATTTAATGCCGACCGTGGATGGGAAGTCTATGAGAAAGCAGTTTATGATGCTGCTATGAGGTTGAAATATGATTATGATAATTTTCCATGGTTCATTAGCGAAAATGGAATTGGCATTGAAGGGGAGGAACGTTATCGAAATCAGGATGGAATGATTGAGGATGATTATCGTATTGAATTTTTAAAAAGTCATCTTCAATATGCGTTAAAAGCAAGAGAAGAAGGATGTAATTGCCATGGCTATCTAATATGGTCATTTGTGGATAATCTTTCTGCGATAAACGCTTTTAAAAATCGCTATGGATTATTGGAATTGGATTTAAAGACGCAAAAGAGAAAGTTAAAAAAATCAGCAATTTGGTTTAAAAAAATAAATACTGAAAAAAAGGTATGATTTAAACAGGAAAAGGAATCAATGTTTGATAGGTTCCTTTTTTTTGCAATATTTTGATAAAAATTTCGGTGCTTTTGGAAAATTTAACATATATATAATTAGGAGGAAAGTTATGCAACCGAAATTTGGATATACTTATGAAGAAATGTTATGTAAAAAAATGAATGGGAAAAAGGTAGGTGATATTGAAGAAGTTCTACAGAAGATGATTTATCAATTCATGGGGCAGGTAAATGATGAAACCATAGTATATGTTTATCGTTTTCGCGATGAAGGAAAGGCGGATATTTGTATTAAGACAGAGAAAGAAGAAAAATTGTTGAGTGTAAAATATGGTGATAAAAATTCAGTACATACAGAAAGTATCCATACTTTTCGTAAATTCATTTTATACAATAATTGTGGATGGGATATATTAGAGGCTTATTTACGTTATCATTATGCAGATGGTACGCTAGATGGAAGTGGAAAAATGCGAATGGCAGTGTCCGAGTATAAAACGCTGCATCATGAAGAAGTTGAAAAAATTAATCGCTGCTTTAATCGTAAGGAAATGCGTTTGGCAGCTTATGAAAGATTTTTATTTCGTGGCATTGTTCCGAAAAAAAAGAAGATCGACGGAATTTTACATTGCAAAAATGGGGAGGTTCAATATGCGACCTGTGAAGAAATTGTAGAATACTTGGAGCACAAAGCGAAGATGGAATCTTCGGGTGTTCATTTTTCTAGGCTTTTTGTTCAACCGATGGCAAGAAATTTAAATTACGATCTAAGATATGAAGGAAAACGGCATTATGTACAATTGAAATGGTTTGATTTATATATTTCTATGTGTGAGATTCGATATAAAAGAGAAAATGGAAATTGGTTAGATATTCTTTGATAAGAATTATTGGTTTAGCTAATTACGTCAGTTTAATTGATTGCCCTAATCAATAAAAAAACCAGCAGACGCTGGTTTTTGTTTTTTATGGAGCGGGTGATCAGAATCGAACTGACGTAATTAGCTTGGAAGGCTAAGGTTCTACCATTAAACTACACCCGCAAGATGGTGACCCGTGGGCGATTCGAACGCCCGACCCTTTGATTAAAAGTCAAATGCTCTACCGACTGAGCTAACGGGTCAAATTTATATTTTAGATCACCCTGCTAAAATTGGCTGGGGTGGCTGGGTTCGAACCAGCGGAATGCCAGAGTCAAAGTCTGGTGCCTTACCACTTGGCTACACCCCAATTAATAATGGTGGAGGGGGGCAGATTCGAACTGCCGAACCCTAAGGAACTGAGTTACAGTCAGCCGCGTTTAGCCACTTCGCTACCCCTCCAAATATTAATTGCTTAATAAATGGTGCCGACTAGAGGAATTGAACCCCCAACCTACTGATTACAAGTCAGTTGCTCTACCAATTGAGCTAAGTCGGCAAAAATGGTGGAGGTTAACGGGCTCGAACCGCTGACCCCCTGCTTGTAAGGCAGATGCTCTCCCAACTGAGCTAAACCTCCAATTTTTTTGCATCTGCTAATGAGATATCTCTCATCAGCGCTCATAAATAATAACATTGTTTTTCGAGCCCGTCAACAACTTTTTAAAAAAAGTTGAAAAAAAATAATAATTTAATAATATCATTATGATACATCTTAAATTTCATCCTCATCAAAACTTAAAATTTTAAATAATCCTTTCGTCAAAAGTAATTGATTGCTTTACTTCATTAACCGGTTTGTTGACGTAAACACGGAATTTATATTTATTACTGTATGTTTAAAAAGTTTTCAAAAAGATTTTAGCGAAGTAGTTAATAAGCAGATAAAAAAAATTTTTTTAAAAAGCTTTGCTAAAAATAAAAGTACCTAGTATGTCTTTTATCGTTTGACTCATATCTTTCAATATAAAAAAGAAAGAATTGAATATTCCCCTTTTTTATTCGAAGCGAAATCTTGAAAACCAATGAGGTAAAAAACAAAATGTTTGTACTTTTCTAATTTTTATCAGACATAATATTATGGCTTCTCAATCGATATAAAAACAGCTCCTTCATTCGCTTATTTTAGGCTGCGATTCGATTCTATTTTTATCATCCAACTTTAAATCAAAACGGGGGTGTGCTATAATGAAAAACATTAGAGGTGTAAAAATGAAAATCTACAATAGTTCATTGTTAAATAATAAGCAACGTTTTTTTGCTGCCATCTTAGCGGGAATCATTTCCACTGTGGTAAGCGCGGTAATTTATGCGTTGATTGAATATCTATTACCGATTCATATGCCAATGCTATATATTGCCATGGCATATGTGATCTCTTTTGCAATAAAATATTATGGGAAAGGAGTTCAAAAAAAATTCAGCATTTTAGCCATCCTTTGCCTGCTGCTATCAATTATGATAGGCTATGTGATTTATTTTGCCTTACTCTATGGGGAGTTTTCACTCAACTATCTACTTTTCTATGGGCAAATTATGTTTCGTAATTTTACTTCGATTTCAATCTCCACACTCATTGAAATTATTTGTCTCGCATATTCTATATACCTCGCTTATTATAGTGCTAGAATTATTTGATTGGAGGCGTATTAACTATTATGTTTTATAGAAATACTTGGGCTGAAATCAATCTTGATTATTTTTCAAACAATGTGCAGTTATTAAAACAATATACACAAAAGGAAGTGTTTTGTGTAGTAAAAGCAAATGCATATGGACATGGGGATTACCACATTGCCAAAGAAGCTCAGAAAGCAGGTTGTCCTTATGTTGCGGTATCTTCCTTAGATGAAGCGATGGCGTTACGAAAACAAGGTTATGATGGAAATATTTTAATTCTTGGATTTGTCGGTATTGGTGACATTTTGGTTGCGAAGATGAATAACATTACGGTTACTGCTGTTTCGTTGGATTGGGTTGGTCAACTTTGTGCTCATTATGCTGATTTGTCCGACTTAAAAGTTCATTTAAAAATAGACACTGGGATGAATCGTATAGGAATAAAAAAAGTGGATGAGATAAAGCAAGCGTTAGCACTTCTTTTGACAAAAAATGTCAATGTAGAAGGAATTTTTACACATTATCATAGTGCTGATGAGGAAGATAAAACGAAATGTATAAGGCAGAAAAATTGGTTTTATCATGTCTTAGATAGTTTAGATTACTCGTTTCGATGGATCCATACCTCCAATTCGGATGCGAGTCTTTCCTTCCATGATGAAAGAAGCAATGCGGTTCGACCTGGTTTAGCATTATATGGCATTAAAAGTGTGCCATCATCATTACCGCTTTCTCCCATTCTCTCTCTTTCTACTAAAATTATTTGTGTAAAAGAAGTAAAAAAGGGAGAAACTATTGGTTATGGTGCTACCTATCAATGTACAAAGGATGAATGGATTGCTACTATTCCAATTGGTTATGGGGATGGTTTTGTGAGAGCAAATCAAGGTCGTTTTGTTTGTATACAAGGACATCCTTATGAAATTGTGGGACGCGTTTGCATGGATCAATGTATGATCAAGTTGGATCGACCTTATCCTGTGGGAACGAAAGTGGAAATTATATCTGCTATGATTTCATTAAATGATATGGCTATGCAGTTGAACATGATTCCTTATGAGGTGCTTTGTCTATTAAGTGATCGTATTCCTAGAGTCTATCTAAAAGATGGCGATGTGATAGATACAATTAATATTCGAATTCATGAATAGTTGAAAATAAAATCCCTGAGAAAGGGATTTTATTTGTTTCTAAACCGGATTTGTAATACAATAAATAAAAGGATGGTAAGAAATGAAAGAAATATGGAATAAAAATAAAGGTTATTTGCTTTTATGTACTTATATTATTACGATTGCAGTTGTCATTTTTAATTATAAAAAGGTTTTTTCTTTAGCTACTTTTCTATTGATACAGTTGTCACCACTTTTCTATGCCATTGCGATTGCTTTTGTGCTGAATATTCCGATGTGTCGTATTGAAGCAAAACTAAAAAAAATGATTAAGCCTGATAATTTCATGTATCGTTTTATCCGAACCATATCGATTATTCTTACTTTGATTTTAGCTGTCATTTTGCTATATCTGTTGTTGATCATCATTGTTCCAAAAGTAACGGAAAGTTTAGTGATGGTTTTCACCAACTTCGGAAGCTTGGTTAATTCCTCTATTCGTTCGGTGAATACTATTTTTAAAGAACTGAAAATTGATTTTCGATTGCAAGATATTGCTGCTATAAAGGAAATACAAAATCTTTCTTGGAACACAATCTTTGATCGAACGATCCTTGTTTTAGGAGGGGTAGCGGATGGTTTTATCAGTGGCGCGGTTGCTTTTACCAACGGTTTCTTAAAAGCGTTTTTGTCATTCTGTTTAAGTCTTTATCTCTTAGTAGGTAAAGAACGGTTTATTTATCAGTTGCGAAAAGTAATCGTCTCCTTGTTTTCCATCCCACATGCAGAAAGTATTTTTGAAATTGGGAAAAGAGCCAACTTTATCTTTACGAAATTCATTGGTGGACAGTTAGTGGATAGTGCAATCAAAGGTATACTATTTTATTTTGTTTTTAAATTACTTGATTTTCCGATGCCGGAGTTGTGTGGCGCAATCATTACTGTTTGTAGTATTGTTCCTGTTTTTGGACCTATGTTTGCAACTGCTATTGATTTTGTGCTCATTTTTGCGTTTAATCCAATTGAAGCAGTTTTATTTGTTATTATTTTCCAAGTGCTTTCAAATATTGAAGGTCAGTTGCTTTATCCAAAGATTGTTGGGAATAGCATTGGACTTCCAGGGATTTGGGTTATGCTTTCAATCTTCATTTTAGGGGATTTGTTTGGTATTACTGGAATGATTTTGGCAGTTCCAATGACCGCTTTGGTTTATTCGCTTTTTGTTGATTTTATTAATCATCGCTTGAAAGAAAAAAATGTAAGGGTAGTGGAAGATAAAATTATGGAAGGATACGAAGAATCATGCGAAGAATAGTGATGTTAGTTTTTATGAGTGTTATTGTATTATCGGGTTGTACTCAGTCAATATCAAAGAAACAGGATAATCATGAAATTTATGCTTGTGATTTGGATTGTGATGATGCGGATATGAGTGAGTATACTACTTTGCAAGATAAAGATCATGTGTTTAAAGAAATTACCTTTGCTTTTTCCGATGAATTGTTGCAAGAAGAAAAATTCAGCGGTATCATCTATTATGGATATCCGAATTGTCCGTGGTGTAATGAAGCGGTGCCACTAATGAATGAAATTGCAAAAAAATACGATCAATCTATTTTCTATGTAAATAAGAAAAGTCAAGATAGTTTGGATCATCCAGAGGAAGAGGAGCAAGCAGTGGCTTTGCTAAGTAAAGAAATTACCTTAGAAAAAGATGAGGAAGGGAATCCACATTTGTATGTGCCAGAGGTAGTTGTGATAAAAAATGGTAAAATTACATCGCATCATATGGGAACCGTAGATGGACACGATGCGCATGAGAGAGTTATGAATGAAGAAGAAATCAATCAACTAAAAGTGATTTATGAGACTATGTTTGTGGTTTTAAAACAATAAAATCAAAAAGGCGGTAATTTGGAAAGTAACAAAATACCGCCTATTTTTTTAGAAAGTTAGATAAGAATAAGAGAAATATAGGGTAGGGAAAAAGTTAATTACTTATCTAACTTGTTTCAATTATAAAAGTATAATGTGAATGTATTGTGATGAGTAGACGAATAATTAAGCACGATTACTTGTTTGTATTCCGTTCTTGAAAAATAACCGCCTTTCTTGGAAAGAAAACTACAATTGTGAAAAGTTGGGTTTAAACGCTTTCATTTTTTTGAAAAATACAAAATAATTGGTCAAAAAGATAAGGATAATAATACGATAAGGAGTATAATTAAATTATCAATAGGAGGTAAAACGAAAATGATTATACAAAGTAAAAAAGTTTGGATCAGTGGACAGTTCATCGCTGCACAGGTAGAAATGGAAGGCGAAAAAATCGTTGGTATTTATAATTATGGAACAAAACCAGTGGATGTGGATTATGATGGAAAACGTATTGTTCCAGGTTTTATTGATATCCATACTCATGGTGCTTATACTTTTGATACCAATGATGCTCACCCAGAAGGATTACGAAACTGGATGAAGCACATTACAGAAGAAGGTGTTACTGGAATTTGTCCAACGACTATCACGCAAAGCAAAGAAGTATTGACAAAAGCGGTTGCTAATGTGGCGCAAGTAGTAGAAGAGGGATATGAAGGTGCTGAAATTTTAGGTATCCATTTTGAAGGACCATATTTGGATATGGTGTATAAAGGAGCACAACCAGAACAGCATATTAAAGTACCAAGTGTAGAGGAATTTAAAGAATATCAAGAAGCGGCTCATGGCTTGATTAAAGTCATTACTATGGCTTGTGAAAAAGATGAAGATTTTAAATTAACGGAGTATTGTGCCCAGAATGGTGTTCTAGTAAGTATTGGACATTCTGCTGCTACCTATGAAGAAGCTGCTATGGCGGTTGCCCATGGCGCACAGAGCATGACCCATGTATTCAATGGTATGACACCATTCCACCACAGAAACCCAGGTTTGGTAGGCGCTGCAATGCGTTTTCGAGATGTCTATGGCGAAGTCATTTGTGATGGAAACCACTCCAATATCAATTCATTAAATAATTTATTCATGGCAAAGGGAAGAGATTATACAATCATGATTACGGATGCATTGATGGCAAAGGGTTGTCCAATTGGATCAAAGCACATTTTCGGAGGTAATGAAATTGAAATTTATCCGGATGGAAGTGCTCATTTAACAACAACAAAGGGTCTTGCAGGAAGTACATTAAATGTCAATCGTGGTTTACAGATTTTAGTGGAAGAAGCTATGGTGCCATTTGATTATGCGCTTAACTCTTGTACATTAAATCCAGCAAGAGCATTACGAGTGGATGATCGCAAAGGTAAGATCATGACTGGATATGATGCTGATATGGTTGTTTTAGATGATAATTATGATGTCATTCAGACGTATGCAAGAGGAGTTGCTTGCAAATAAAATAAAAATAGCAATTTTGGAGTTTTCAAGTGAAAACTCCTTTCTTTTTTTATTATGAAAACGCTATAATAATGTTAGAGGTGAAAAAAATGAAGATTGAAAATGAACGATATCTTGTAGAATTTACAACAGCAGGGGGAGAAATGACACAATTTCTCGATAAACAGACCGGTATTCAATATCTGTACCAGGGGGATTCTAATTATTGGTCGGGAAAGAACCCTACATTATTTCCTATTGTTGGAAATACTTACGATGGAACCTATGAAGCCAAAGGAAACACTTATCAGTTTAAAAATCACGGGTTGATTCGATACGCAACATTAGAATGCACGAATCAAAGCGATCACTCCATTACGTTTGCTTTATCTTCCAATGAAGATACTTTAAAGGTATATCCTTATCGTTTTCTTTATGAAATTACCTATACTTTAATTAACAATCGTTTAGAAATTGTATATCATATTCATAATCATGATGAAGAAACGATGCCGTTTACTTTTGGATTGCATCCAGGGTTTAAAGTACCTTTATTAGAAGGCGAATCCTATGAGGACTATACCGTGACATTTGAATGCGAAGAAAAAATGGAACAATTGATTGCTGATGCAAAAAAAGTTATTCCTCATTATTATGAGCCAATCACTATGAAAGAATTGCATTTAGATTATGAATTAATGAAAAAATATGCGACTTTAATTTATCGAGGATATTCTAGTTCCTATGTGACTTTGCAAGGGAAAAGCGAACATAAAGTTCGTGTCAGCATCGCCGGTTATCCACTATTGGCATTGTGGTCGCCAATCAATGCTCCGTTCCTCTGTATTGAACCATGGTATTCTCATGCCGATTTTGAAAAAGTCGATTGCCCATTTGCCGATCGTTATGGCATGATGAAATTAGAACCACAACAGATTTTTACGACTTCCTATACGATTGAAGTGGAATAAAAAGAGGATATTAAAATTTTGATCAAGCTTTAAATGAGTCACTTTTTAGTGATTCTTTTTTCGATACAAGAAAGGGAATTTTATTTTTACTCTGTTATTAATTTCCAAGTACAATTCTTTGCTTGTCTTGTATGATAATGAGAGACATGGGAGGAAATATAATAGGAATCAAAATATGGATATATCAGAGTATCAACAAAGGAGCAGTATGAGGATCGACAATTGATTGCGTTAGCACAATAGGATATTCCAAAAAATAATCTTTCTATGGATAAACTAAGTGGAAAAGATTTTAATCGTCCATCCTATCAACGGTTATTAAAAAAATAAAAAAAGGGGATGAACTGTATATTAAAAGCATTGATCGGTTAGGAAGAAATTACAATGAGTTCATTGAACAATGGCGAATTATAACCAAGGTAAAAAAGTTGATATTATTGTTATTGATATGCCATTGCTTAGAACGAAGCGGAATGATATTGATTTGACAGGTACATTTATAGCGGATTTGGTGTTACAAATTTTAAGTTATGTCGCACAGACGGAGCGTGAAAATATAAAACAGAGGCAAAAAGAGGGAATTGAAGCAGCGAAACAAAAAGGGGTAAAATTTGACAGGCCACGTCTTACAATACCTGACGATTTTTGTGATGTATATGAAATGCATCAAAAGGGAAAGATCTCTTCACGAGATGTGGATCGTCATTTGGCGGTATCATAGAATACTTTTCTTCGTTGGTCAAAATGTACCATAAAGACAGGGAAACCACAGGAATGATACAAGGAATAGAAGAAAGGATAGGATTGTTTATTCTTTTCTTCTAACATATAATGAAATTAGAAACGAAGGAAAATAATAAAAGATAGAGTAAGTGAAAAAGCGGATCGCTTTTTGGCAAGGAAAGGAAAATAACAATGGCAAAATTAAGGATCAAAGATCATACATTGGTAGTTTTGGGAAATCAGCATCAATATGAATTATCAACGTTCACAAAGGCAGAGGTAGCATTGGAAAAAGTTCATAAAACGGCAGTTGCAACATTGTTGAATGCGACTGCCAATGCGTTGACTAGATCGATAGCAAATGGAAATGAACTGACGAATATTTATTTGTTATTGTATTTTGATGGTCGTTTATGTGAGAAAATTCGATATAACGATGAACCGATCGTTCGTTTCTCTTTAGAATATCATGCATTAATCAAAGAAGCTAGAGAAGCTTGTTATAAAATACAACGGCGTTATCAAAAGTGTACGAAAGTGTCAAATGAATGATTTTTTTTGATTTGATTGATTTCTAAGTTCGTACCATTGAAATAATATCTTTGCGACATAATTATGATAGAAGGATAAAGATAAAAAAAGACCAGAAATACAAATGCATTTCTGGTTTCTTTTTCTACATGGTCGGGATGGGGGGACTTGAACCCCCACGATGTTGCCATCAACGGATTTTAAGTCCGTAGCGTCTGCCATTCCGCCACATCC
>JBGUVL010000029.1:0-9118 GCA_045134375.1 Breznakia sp.
GAATAGCTCTTTCTACTCGAGAAGCTGTAGTAGAATAAACACGAGCAATTTCAGGATATAATACTTTTGTTACTTGTCCCAAATAATCGATATTAAAATATGTTTTTTCAATTGCTGTTCTTAAATACATATATCCTTTGATATGTGCAGGAATGCCAATTTCATGAAGCAATTCTGTAATTTCACTCTGTAATTCAATTTTTGCTGCGTTTTTTCTTTGATCCTCATTCAAGTTTAGACAAATACTCATATCGGAATCAACCATTTTTACTTTTTGTTGTGTGAGAAGATTCATTTTATTTATTAATTGTGATGTATGAAATGGTTTCATCATCACATAATCTACTTGATAATCTTTTAATTTTGATAAAATAAGATCGTTAACAAATGGTGTGACGCATATAATATGGGATACTTCAATTCGATTTATTTTTAATGCCTCTAGTACATCCACGCCATCTTTTTTCGGCATAATCATGTCTAAAATTAATATATCAATCTTGTGATTTCTTAACTGTAATATACAATTTTCTCCATTGGTTGCACTTCCAATTACTTGATATTGTTCTTTTTTCTCTAATTCGTTTTTAATCGTATGTATAATTTCAACATTATCATCAACGATATAAACAGTTTTCTTTTCCATCATCATTCCTCCTGAATTCATTATAGCGAGAAGTGATGAAAATTTGTAAAAACTGTTAAAAATAGCCAAAAATTTCGTTAATGTTTTACGCAGATAAAGAGGAAAAAACAAATTTAATGACATATAAAGGCTAATTGTCTATATATTTGTCATTTTTTGTCATATTTGCTAATAAAAGAATCATCTAGAGTACATTCAATAGTAAGCGTATCTTTAGAAGATAGATACTCCTATTTTTTTAATGAATTTATACCATTCTTTGTGAAAGTGATCAAATAGTACGTTTTCTATCATTGAATGAACGTAGATCAATTAGTTATTGTTTCTAATCTTATTACATCTAGATTTGTTTTTTCACCCATCTCTTTGATTTAGCAAAGAAAAATGTTGTTCCTAAAAAGGAACAACAAAATCAATTGATGTTTTGTTTATTCGCTATCCTCTAGCATATTTTCAGCAAAAATGGCATAACCTCTTGTCGGGTCGTTGACGAAAACGTGGGTTACAGCGCCGATCAGTTTGCCATTCTGGACAATCGGGCTGCCGCTCATACCATGAATAATACCTCCACATTGTTGGATTAAACGTTCATCATCACTAATAAATCTAATTGATTTTTCTTTGTCATTTTTATTTATCGCTGTTATTTTAATATGAAAAGATTCTATGATATTATCTTCTAATACGGTATAAAATATTGCATCACCCAATTTAATTTCGTCAGGATCTGCAATATCAATTTTATCTCGATTTTTTATTTGTGCTTTTATGTGCCCAGAGATACCATAAATGTTATTTTTTTCGATTGTACCAAAAGCAGAATTAAAATCAATAGAACCATTTTTTTCACCAGCAACATTGGTTGTTGCTTTTTTTATGGATGTAATCAAAGTTGGATAAATTGTTCCGTTTTGAAGATAATCATTATCTTCATTACTGATTGTATGTCCAAGAGCTCTATATTCACCGTTTAAAGTGTAAAATGTAATGGTTCCTATCCCCAACACTTTATCCTTCATATACAACCCATCTTGGTAACCGTTTTCTTCTTTGATTACTGTTAGCGTAACTGTTTTTAATTCATTATTTCTGATAACATCTAAAGTTATTGAATTTCTTTTTTGTGGTAAAGAATTTAATATTGTTTGATATTCATGAATGGAATCAATATTATTTTTATTCACACGTATGATTAAATCTTTAATCTGAATATTTTTCTCTGGTTCTATGATTTCTTCATTGTCTTTAAAATGATATATTCCTGTTACATATACTCCATCGTATTCCGCTTCAATACCAATACTATCACCTCCCAAAAGTACGGTATTATCATCATCCGCATGGATCGTTGTAATTGGTATACATAAAAGCAAAAGAAATAAAAATAATTTCTTTTTCATACAAATCCCTCCATTTTTATTATGTGTGATAATTAGGAAAGTCATAAAAAAACTTCTAATCGTTATTGAATTAGAAGTTTATTTTAGTAGTTGTGTTTTTTTGTATAAATCTTTTGCTGCCATAAGAGCATGAGAATCGCTATTACCTTGCGATATCATGGCTAATTCTGTAATTATATCATCTTCATCTAACGGCTTAATTATCGTTTTTGTTTGCGTATCTTGTAATTTTTTTACTAAATAATGTTGGTCTGCCCAAACAGCAACAGGAGAAAGATGAGTTACAGCAAATACTTGTGTATTTTTTCCAATCGTATGCATCTTTTTTCCAATCGCATAAGCAACGCTTCCACTGACACCGTTGTCAATTTCATCAAAGATAATGGTATCGGTTTTTGCTAAACGAGCAAAAATGGTTTTTAACCCTAACATTAATCTTGATAATTCCCCACCGGAAGCAACTTTAGCAAGCGGTCTGAGAGATTCACCAGCATTCATCGTAATCAAAAATTCAACCTGATCATTTCCGGTAGATGTACATGCGTTTTGAAACATTACTTTAAATTTTGCATTAGGTAAATGAAGATCAAGCAATTCATTTTGGATTTCTTTTTCTAGAGATAAGGCTTTTTCTTTTCGTATTTCACTCAATTGAGATGCAACTTTTTGGTATTCTTGTTCTTTTTCATGAATCAAAATTTTTTGTTTTTCAATGAATTGTTGGCGATTTTCAATTTTTGAGATTTTTTCATTAATCTTTTGATAGTTCTCTTGATATATTTTAAAGTTGCCACCGTGTTTTCTTAGGATACGATTAATTTCAAATAGTCGTTTTTGAATTCGATCAAATTCATTTTCGTCAAATTCTAAATTTTCGAGAGTGTTTTTCAAAATCGAGTATTGTTCATCTACATTGTAATAAGCATTTAAAATTTCTTCTTTTGCTTTCACTACACCAGTGTCTTCAATACCTTCTAATGATTTATTGATTTCGTAAAGTATCTCATAACGAGAATTTTCAATGGTAGTAATCGCTTCCTTTAATTTCATACTCACTTTGTCAAAAGAAGCCATTTGTTTCTGCTTTTCTTCTAATTGATGATATTCATTTTCATCAATAGCATATTGATCCATTTCATTCCGTTGGTATCGTAAATATTCTAATTCCTCTGGATTCGCTTCTTCGATTTCAAATTGCTTCAGTTTTTTTACTTCTTGTTGCCAATCAAAATAAGATTGCTTTACTTGTTGTAAAAGCTCTTTCTCATTTATATATTCATCCAATAAAGATAAATGATAACGACTATTTAACAAATATTGGTTATCGTGCTGTGAGTGAATATCAATCAACTTCAACATTACATCTTTCAAAAAACTAACCGTTGTGGTGCGCTGATTAAAACGAGCAATACTCTTTCCATCTCGATTAAATTCACGCGATATAACAAACCGATCATCTTCAAGATCGTAACCGGCTTCTTTTATAATCTCATTCACCGGATGATTATCAGATACTTCAATGGTAGCTTCGATAAATGCTTTCTCAGCACCGTTTTGGATATATTGAGATGAACATCGATTCCCACATAAAATAGATATAGCATCAATTAAAAGGGACTTTCCAGCACCAGTTTCACCACTAAAGCAGGAGAAATGTTTGTTGAATGAAAGGTGTAATTCATCAATAAGAATAAAATTTTTAACATAGATTTCTTTGATCATTTGCTTCACTCCAATCCTTTTATAATACGATCTAAATGAAACGTTCGTATCGCAAGTTCTTGATTTCGCGAAAGATGAATTAAATATTCTTGATTTCCATCTCTTCCAACCGTATTTGAACGCATCAAATGGAGAACACGGAATCCTTTTTCATTAAAATAACATAAAAAATCTTCTAACACTTTTTTGTGTATTTTTTTATCTTTTACAATTCCATTTTTTCCTATATTTTCTTTTCCTGCTTCGAACTGTGGCTTGATCAAAAATACAAATGTAGTATCGAGACTGCTTATTTGTAATAAAGCATCTACTATTTTCTTTATTGAAATAAAGGAAACATCCATACAGACAAAATCAATTTTTCGATCAAACATATCTTTGGTGAGATAACGGCAATTGATACCTTCCATATTTTTAACTCTTGAATCCTGTTTTAAACGTGGAATCAATTGATCTTTGCCAATGTCAACGGAAAAGACAAAGGCAGCATTTTCTTTTAAACATACATCGGTGAATCCCCCAGTAGAAGCACCAACATCAAGTACTGTTTTTCCATTTAGATTAATCGCCCATTTTTTTATTGCAGCATATAATTTATTGCCACCTCTAGAAGCAAATTCATCTTCTTTATCTGCAATTTGAATTAAATCATTTTCTTTTACCTTAAAAGCTGGTTTTGTAATGATTTTCCCATTCACACATATTCTACCTTCTTGAATTGCATCTTTTGCATGCGAACGAGAGGAAAAGCCATATTTTTCATTTAGGAGGATGTCTAATCGAATTTCCATTTATAAATACCTGTTAATTTGTTCAAATAAAGTACAAAGATCAATACGCTCTCTTTTTCTCAACTGAGGTAAAGAGCCTTGTGGTACATAATGATCGTTAATCCCAATACGATGTATCTGGTTTTGGAAACCGTGATCATTAATAAATTCTAAAATAGCAGATGATAATCCACCATGTAACATATCGCTTTCATAGGTAATAATTGGCAAATTACTAGCCAATATTGATGTTAACATTTCTTCATCGATAGGTTTAAGAAAACGGGCATTGATAACGCAGATAGGAAGTTCATTAATTTTTGCTTTATTAATGATACGATCTACATCAGGACCGTATGCGATAACAATTACTTTTGCTTCTTTATCGATGCAATGTTTGCTCCATGTGCCAATAGGAAGATAAGAAAACTCTTTTTCATGATATTCAACACTTCCTCTTGGAATACGGATCAAATATGGACTATTTTGATTGAATGCAGAATATAACATATCTTGTGCTTCATTGGCATCTTTTGGCTGGGCAATAATAAGGTTTGGAATGGAATATAGCGATGAAATATCAAACACACCATGGTGTGTTTCACCATCCTCTCCAACTAGTCCAGCACGATCTACTCCAATAACAACGGGAAGATTCATTCTAGCAACATCATGATTGATTTGATCATAACATCGTTGTAAAAAAGAGGAATAAACACTAATAAAAGGGCGTTTGTGGTTAATCGCTAAAGAAGCAGCAAAAGTCATAGCATGTTCTTCTGCGATACCACAATCAAAAAAGCGTTCAGGATATAATTTAGCGAATTTATCAAGTTTGCTTCCTTTGCTCATGGCAGGTGTTAATGCTAAGATATCTTGGTTTTGCTTTGCTAGCCGTATTAGACTTTCGCTAAGTATCGAACTCCAATCCAAATGTTGATATGCAAGAGAACTCAGCGGTTGTCCACTTTCGACATTGAATTTACCTACACCATGCCATCTTCCATCTTTATCTTTTTCTGCAAAAGAATATCCTTTTCCTTTTTTTGTAATGACATGAACCACAATTGGTCCTTGATGATCTTTCACACTAGTAAACACTTTAATTAGCTCGCTTAAATCATGGCCATCAATGGGGCCAATATAATCCAAACCCAATTCAGTAAAAATAGATCCATCAACGACCGTATTTTTGATGTTGTCTTTTACATCTTTCATTGCGGTTAAAACACGATCTCCAATTTTTGATGAAGAGAGTCGAGAAGAAAGATCTTTCTTTATGTTGACATATCCTTTATTCGTACGTAAATGTGTACACGCATTGGAGAGAGCACCAACATTACCAGATATTGACATATTATTATCATTAAAAACAATAACCATTTTTCTTTTTTCACTGCCAATTTGATTTAACGCTTCAAAACTCATACCGCTTGCCATCGCACCATCACCAATGACAGGAACAACACAATAGGTATCTTGATTTAAATCTCTAGCAACTGCAAAACCTAACGCTGCACTAAGAGAAGTAGAGGAATGCCCTGCTTCCCATACATCATGACAACTTTCTGCTCTTTTTTGAAAACCGGAAATCCCTTGATATTGACGTAGAGTTGGAAAATCTTTCGCGCGTCCTGTTAAGATTTTATGTACATAGCATTGGTGCCCAACATCAAAAAAGATTTTGTCTTTTGGCGATTGAAAAACATAGTGCAAAGCAACGGTTGTTTCAACAATACCAAGATTACTAGAAAGATGACCTCCCGTTTTTGCGATTGAATGAATTAAAAAGTCACGAATTTCATCACAAAGAATCTCTAATTCATCGTAGGATAACTTTTTAATATCATCAGGGCTGTGAATTGCTTCCAGCTTCATAGCATCACTCCTTATTTCTCCCTATTTAATAAATAATTAAAAATATTTAAAATCGGTTCTTTATCAATTACCATCTGATCTAACATAGAAACAGCTTCATGATATAAAGAGGCAATTAATTTATTACATTCTTCAATACCTAATAATGAGACATAGGTTATCTTATTGTTATCTTTATCACTATTTGCGTTTTTCCCTAACTCTTCTGTTGTTTTGGTAACATCAAAAACATCATCTTGAATCTGAAATAAAATACCCATTCGTTTTCCGATTTCTCTCCAAAGATTAACATCATCTTCCTTTTTGGCGATATGAGCGGCCAAAACCATTGGCAAGGTGATTAATTTTCCTGTTTTATAAAAATGGATCTCTTGTAACTTATCGGCTGTGATATCCGTTCTATTTTCATTTTGAATATCAAGTTCTTGGCCATAGATCATGCCATCCAACCCTCCAGCTTTCGATAAATCGTTTACGATTTTTAAATTAACATGAACTTCTTTCGTTGCATTACATGCTTTTTGAAAGCTATGTGTCAACAAGGCATCACCAGCTAAAATAGCAATTCCTTCTCCATATTTCACATGACAGGTTGGTTTTCCACGTCGTATAGTATCGTTATCCATTGATGGCAAATCATCATGGATTAAAGAGTAGCTGTGCATCATTTCAACAGCACAGGCAGCATCATAACCTTTTTCAATATTGGTATGATAAGCTTCTAAAACAGCAAAAAGTAATTTTGGACGGATTCTTTTCCCTCCATTCATTAAGGCATAAAGCGCTGCTTCTTTAACAATTCCTTGATTTACTCCATCAAGAGAATGGGAAAGGTAGTCTTCAAAATCAGTCATCGTTTCTATCCCCTTTCTGATAACGTTCCAATAAAGCTGCTACTTTATTTTCGAAATTGGTAAGTTGTGAATCACATTCTTTCACTAACTGTAATCCTTCTTCAAATAATTCCATAGCTTCTTCTAATGTAATCTCATTTTTTTCCAATAATATGACAATTTCTTCTAGACGATTCATAGAAGAACTGAAATCCTTTTTATTTTCACTCATTATTTTTCACCTTCTTCTCTACCGTTGCTTGAATGATACCATCATCGACAATAATGGATAATTGATCTTTTTCACTGACGTCATAAATACTGCGTATTGCATTTTTCCCTTTCATTGCAATACTGTAGCCTCTTGATAATATTTTTAAAGGACTATACGCATCCAATAAAGCAACGATATGGTTTCTTCGTTGAACCGTATGTTCTAGATTTTTTTTAATGCTATCATAGAGTAATTTTTCTTTTTCTTTTAATTGAATTGCTTTTTTTTCAATATAATGTTCCATGCTATAAAGACTTTTTACAGCCATTATTAGTCTCATTTTATCGTTTTGAATAAAATATTCTGGATTTTGAAAAAGTGGTCTGGCTTGTAATAATTCAAAACGTTTTCTTTCCTTTTCGAAACGATTTTTTATACATGCTAATAAACGCTGTTCAAATACAGATAGGCAATCTTTGATTTCAAGATAGTCCGGTGTTACCAGTTCTGCTGCTGCACTTGGAGTAGGAGCTCTTTGATCACATACATAATCCACTAGTGTGGTGTCCGTTTCATGTCCAACACCACATACAATAACAGTATTCATTTGATAAATCGTTCTAGCCAACATTTCATCATTAAAACACCATAAATCTTCCCATGATCCACCGCCACGAACTAATAGAATGACATCATGATTCTGTTGGTCTGCTACTTTCAGCTGTTGCATAATCATTTGGCTTGCTGCTTCTCCTTGTACTAATGAAGCATACACACTTACCTCAGCAAGAGGCCATCGTCTTGCAATGATGGATAAAACATCTTGAATAGCAGCCCCAGTTTTTGCTGAAATAATACCAATGCTTTTAGGAAAGATAGGTAATTTCTTTTTATGACTTTCATCAAATAATCCTTCTTTCCATAATTTTTCTTTTAATGTTTCGAATTGCAAATATAGATCGCCAATCCCATCACTTTGCATTTCACTGACATAAAGTTGTAAGTTTCCTTGAACTTCATATAGAGATACTTTCGCTCTTACGATCACCTGCATTCCATCTTTCGGTATAAATTTAAGACGAGATACATTAGAAGAAAACATTACACAATTCATCTTTGCATTTTCATCTTTTAAAGAAAAATAAAGATGATTACTTCGGTGATGGGTAAAGTTACTTATTTCTCCTTTTACTAAAATAGACTGGATATTCATATCGTTATCCAGACTATTCTTTAAATATCTAACCAATGTTGAAATGGTCCAGATTTGATTTCTCATAATCGGTCAATGACTCCATTAATCAATTTATAAGCATCATCATCACAGTATTTCTTTGCTAATGTAACGGCTTCATCAATTACAATAGCTTTGGGCGCAGTTTCGAATGTTAATTCACTTGCTGCAATCACCAGAATGGCTTGTTCTATATAACCCAAACGATCAAAAGTCCAATCTTCATTTAAAATGGAATTGATACGGCTTTTATAAAAATCAATATTCGCATAAGCATCAATCGTAATGGCATAAAGGAAAGGATCAATGCGGTTACTTTCTTTTGTATTTTCAAACACGACTGACTTAATGTCCTTTTTTAATAAGAAACATTGATAGAGACAAGTCATGGCAGTTTCTCTTAACTGATGTCGATTCATAA
>JBGUVL010000030.1:0-22760 GCA_045134375.1 Breznakia sp.
TAAAGCGGTACGCGAGCTGGGTTCAGAACGTCGTGAGACAGTTCGGTCCCTATCTGTTGTGGGCGAAGGAGATTTGAGGAGAGCTGTCCTTAGTACGAGAGGACCGGGATGGACCTACCACTGGTGCACCAGTTGTCGTGCCAACGGCATAGCTGGGTAGCTAAGCAGGGAAAGGATAAGCGCTGAAGGCATCTAAGCGCGAAACCTACTCCAAGATGAGATCTCCCATACGGAAGTAGTAAGACCCCTGAAAGACGATCAGGTAGATAGGCCAGAGATGGAAGTGCAGTGATGTATGGAGTTGACTGGTACTAATCGGTCGAGGGCTTAATCAAGGAAAAGAGAATGGAGCTGTTATTCAGTTTTGAGAGATCGAAGATCTTTCAAGAAAAGGATCTGGTGATGAAGGCAAAGTGGACACACCTGTACCCATACCGAACACAGAAGTTAAGCACTTTAACGGCGACAATAGCTGGGCGTGCCCCAGTGAAGATAGCAAATCGCCAGGTAATGGACATCGCATTGCGTTGTCCTTTTTTTATTTCAATTTAAATACTGTCGTGATATAATGGCGTTATTAAAGGGAGGATTTATTATGGGTGTGAAAAGAAATGTAGTAAGTTGTATTCTATTATCCATTTTTACTTGTGGATTATATGAATTGTTTGGTTGGTTACCAGGTTTGGCGAATGATTTAAATGCGATGGATTCATCAACCAAGGGACCAGATGGTGTTACTGTTATTTTATTAACTTTAATCACTTGTGGAATCTATCAGTTGTATTTCATTTATACCGCAAGTAAGCGTATCTATTATATGATGGAGGATCGAAATTACCGTGCCAGTGACAATTCTTTGATTAATCTATTAGTAGCAGTGTTTGGATTTAGTATCGTAAGTCTTGCGATTATGCAAAATGATCTGAACAATTGTATCGATGCATAATCAAGTAAAAAAGGGGCTACCTTATTTGGTGTTGCTCCTTATTTTCGTTTTCTTTTATCGAAACTTGTGTCCATTAGAACGGATATTTGGGATTCCTTGTCCATGTTGTAATATGACAACGGCACTTTATTATCTAGTTCAGGGGAAGCTAAAGCTAGCTTGGTATTTTCATCCACTTGCATTTTTACTTCCTTTTTACCTTGTTTTCGAAATTTTGTTTTGGTTTCATTTCAAAAATTGGAACTCTATCTTATCACGCAATCTTAGAATTGTCGTTATATTTATTTTCGTTTCTTTTTATTGCTATCGTATGCTTTTTGTTTTTCCTCACTATCCTATGGCTTATCAATATGATAGTTTATTAGGAAGACTCCTTTCGTTACTACATCATTAAATCATTAAAAAAGCACACCGATTTTGTTTTAAATGTGTGCTTTTCATTTGTTAATTTTCGATTTGCCAGTCGATGGTTGGTTCGTTATGTTGTGATAAAAAAGTATTGGTTTTAGAAAAGTGGCGACAACCAAAGAAGCCATTTCTTGCTGAAAATGGGCTTGGATGTGCACATTTTAATATCAAATGGTTGGGATTTGTGATCAATGATTCTTTCGTTTGGGCATGTCTACCCCATAATAAGAAAACAACGGGAGTTTCTTTTTCGTTCATAATGGAGATGATTTTATCAGTTAATATTTCCCATCCCTTTTTTGCGTGGGAATTTGGTTGTCCTTCGCGAACGGTTAACACAGTGTTCAACATTAAGACACCTTGATTGGCCCATTTAGTCAATTGGCCATGATTTGGGATTTGGCATCCCAAGTCGTCCTTTAATTCGATGTACATATTTTTTAATGAAGGGGGCACAGGGACTCCTTTTTTGACAGAGAAGCAAAGACCATGTGCCTGTCCGGCACCATGATAAGGATCTTGACCTAGAAGTACAACTCTTGCTTTCGGATAAGGTGTATAGCGTAAGGCATTAAAAATATCATACATATCAGGATAGATAGGATAATGTTGATATTCATAGAGGAGGAATTGTCGTAGTTTTTTATAGTATTCTTTATTCCATTCATCGTTTAATAATGCATCCCATTCATTACCGATTAAAACCATAATGATTCTCCTTCCTTATGTGTTTTTATTGTAGCACAGATTAGAATATTATATAATGAAAAACATATATAGGGAGGAATCATGGATGATGAAATTTAGTAATTCCTATGAAGTAATTGCAAAAATCGAACAGAAAAAAAGAAATGGGATTGCCTTACGTCAGTTAAAGCAATTCATGGCATCAATAGGAAATCCACAAAACCAATTACAATGCATTCATATTGGAGGTACAAATGGTAAAGGGAGTACTTGCAATGCGATTGCTCATATTTTAATGGAAGCTGGATATCGTGTGGGTATGTTTACATCGCCGTATTTGGAAACGCATCACGATCGGATACGTATCAATGATGTATTTATTGACGATCAAAGCATTGTTGATTATGCGAATATATATTATGAACAATGGGTTAACTATGATTTGAGCATGTTCGAAATTGATATGTTTATCGCAACGCAATATTTCGTTGACCATAAAGTTGATTATGCGATATTTGAAGTAGGGCTAGGGGGAGAACAGGACGCAACCAATATCATTACTCCATTGGTTAGTGCGATTACTAACATTGGGATGGATCATATGGAATATTTAGGAAATGATTATGTTTCGATTGCCGCTGCAAAAGCAGGAATTATTAAAGAAAAAGTGCCTTTTCTTACCATGGAAACAAAACAGGAATGTTGTGCGCTATTGAAAAAACGATGCGAAGAAAAGAGGACTCCATTTTCAATCGTTGAGAAACCTAGTGGAGTTCGTGTGGATGATTGTTTACATTTTGATTTCCGTGGTTATCAAGATGTAAGACAACCAACACTAGCGAGCTATCAAGCAGAAAATTCCGCCTTGGCAATTGCGATTGTGGAAACATTGATTGAAAATAAAAAAGTGAAGGTCAATGAAGTACAGATTCGTGCTGGTATTCAGTCCTCACTTTGGAAAGGTCGTTTTGAAAAAATACGAGAAACCCCATTGGTAGTGATTGATGGTGCTCACAATAACGAAGGGATGGATGCGTTAGTAAAAGCTTGTGCTCCTTTTTCTACCATTCATGTGCTTTATACCGCATTGAAAGATAAACCCAATCATGAAATGTTAGAAAAATTGTTGTGCATCAGTGAAGATGTTACCGTAACTGAATTTGATTTTTATCGCGCAGAAAAAGCAGAAATCATTGCTGGTGATTGTAAGGTAAAGGTGGAAAAAGATTATCAAAAAGCCATTCATGAAATCATGCAGAGAACGAAAGAAAATGAGCTGTTTTTAATTTGTGGCTCGCTGTATTTTATCTCTCAAGTAAGAGCGTATTTGAAATAACAAAAAACGGTCAGCATGCTTGGATTCCCAGGATGTTAACCGTTTTTTTTTTTGTTATAGAGCCGTTACATTAGTTGCTTGAGGGCCACGTTCTCCTTCTACTACATCATATGAAACGTTCGCGCCATCTTCTAAGGTTTTGTATCCTTCTGAATTGATTGCGGAATAATGAACGAAGATGTCTTTTCCATCTTCTCCAGTAATGAATCCATAACCTTTTTCCGCGTTGAAGAATTTTACTTTTCCTGTGTGCATTGGTGTACCTCCTTTTTATAGAAGATATCCTTATGAGCAAAATAAAAATCACATTAAGATGCTAGATAAGGAATAACTATAATTTTCTTAATATGATTTTTGTTCAAAAAAATATTATATGAAACTATATTTATTATCTTCGTATTTTCATTATCTCATGTTTTGAAAGTAAAGTCAAAATATTTATGGTTTTCGTATTTTCTGAAGGGATGTTAAAAGCAGGTATAGCAATGCACAATTAATTGGGAATTTAATTAATTGGGTCGTGACGCGAGCAAAAAACAATGCGATAAATCCTTTGCCGTAGAGAATGTGTAGCCAAAGAGGGGTCAACCCCATATTGACAATTAACAAAACACACAGTTCAGCAAGAATAACCTTTTTTAATGTAATCTTTTGCTGATAGAAAAAGATACCATAAATAAAGGCAATGACGAATTCGTTGATCGCAAATCCTGGAAAATAAGGGCCGCTTGGACGTAGCAAATACTCAATGGTATCGGCAATTACACCGGTAATTCCACTAAGTACGGGACCATAATACATAGCCGTGGCTCCGACAACGATGCCAGAAAATCCAATTTCTAAGATATTGGATACACTAATGGTAAATTGTGCAATCACTGCTTTTACTGCGGTTAGCATTGCACAACCGGAAAGAGAGGTAACTTTTTTGATTTCTTTGCTACTCTCTTTGATTTGTGATACAGATAACATAATAAAAACCTCCTTTTCCATATTGCATTAGGAAAAAGAGGATACTTTTTTCTTATGCAACAGCGGGATGCGAAATATACACCGCAAGCATTGCTTTTCGCCCGACTGTCAACTCCCTGTACAGTTGGTACTTAACGCGTATATTTCTACTCTGTAACGACTTTTATTATAAGAGGAAATGAAAAAAAGTCAATAGTCGTTAAATATTGAATAAAAGTGCATTTAATTTCTGATAAATGACAAAAACGAGGAAGTTGGAAAGCGTTTTCGTATTTTCATTCTTTCAAAATAGGAGTATAATTTTTAATAGAGTGAAAGAAAGGATTTATGAAATATGTTAAAAGCAATGTTAGAAAGAATAGAAGGAAAACATACAAAAATTGTATTTCCAGAAGGAAGTGAACCAAGAGTTCTAAATGCGGCAGCGAAATTGAATGGAGAAAAAATTTTGGATCCGATTCTTTTGGGGGATCCAGAGGAAATTAAAGCGGCTGCTTTGAAACAGGGAGCTAATATCGAAGGAATTGAAATTATTGATCCAGCAACCTACGAAGAAATGGACGCTATGGTTCAGCGAATGGTAGAGTTACGAAAAGGAAAAATGGACGCGGATGCTTGTCGTAATGCATTGACAAAAACGAATTACTTTGGGACGATGTTGGTAGCGATGGGAAAAGCGGATGGTTTAGTTGGTGGGGCCACTTATTCAACAGCGGATACCGTACGTCCTGCTTTGCAATTGGTAAAAACAAGACCAGGATCTCATATTGTATCCAGTGCTTTTATATTAGTTCGCAACAATGAGAGATTGGTTATGTCGGATTGTGCGATCAATATTATGCCAAGTGAAGACGATATTGTAGAAATCGCATTAGAAACGGTTAAAACAGCAAGAGTATTTGGGGTGGAACCGAGAGTTGCCCTGCTTTCTTACTCTACGAAAGGCTCAGGAAAAGGAGAAGCGGTTGATAAAATGCGCAATGCAGCGGATCGTTTAAAAATGATGAATGTTGATTTCGCGGTGGAAGGTGAATTACAGTTTGACTGTGCGGTTTCCCCAGTAGTTGCAAAAACAAAAGCACCAAATTCTGAAGTCGCAGGAACTTGCAATACTTTTATTTTCCCAAATATTGAAGCGGGTAATATCGGATATAAAATTGCACAGCGTTTGGGTGGTTTTGAAGCAGTAGGACCTATCTTACAAGGATTAAATGCACCAATTAATGATTTAAGCCGTGGTTGTACAGCAGAAGAAGTATATAAAGTAGCAATTATTACAGCGGCACAAAAATATATTGATTAGAATCGTTTGCTCTGGAAAAGAACTGCGTTTCGAATAAAAAATTATCATCGAATCTTCAGGGATTGTAACGATACTAGTGTTATGTAAGCCATGATTTTCATGTGAATAAAGGTCGAAACAAGAAAAAAAGTGTAATCGCTTACATAATTTCGTCGATTCCCTAGAATTTATCTTTGAAATGGTGTATATTTATAATATAGAAATTAAAGGGGGAGGACCAAATGAGACAAAATAATATGGTCGCAATGATCCTGGCTGGAGGTAGAGGATCAAGATTGCACGCCTTAACGAGTAAGGTGGCAAAACCAGCCGTTTATTTTGGTGGAAAATATCGTATTATCGACTTTCCGCTAAGTAACTGTGCGAACTCCAATATTGATGTTGTTGGTGTACTTACACAGTATGAATCCGTGCTTCTAAATGCTTATGCAAGTGCAGGGCAAAGATGGGGCTTAGATACTTTTGATAGTGGTGTTTATGTATTGCCACCAAGAGAAAAGGCAGATTCTAATCTAGATGTTTATCGTGGGACAGCAGATGCGATTACACAAAATATTGATTTTCTTGATCAATACGATCCAGAATATGTACTAGTACTTTCTGGAGATCACATTTACAAAATGGATTATGCAAAAATGCTTTCTTATCACAAAGAAAAGAATGCTGACGTTACGATTGCCGTACTTCCAGTTCCAATGGAAGAGGCTAGCCGTTTTGGTATCATGAATACAGATGATGCCAATCAGATTGTTGAATTCGAAGAAAAACCAGCACAACCTAAGAGTAACTTAGCTAGTATGGGAATCTATATCTTTGATTGGAAGATGTTAAGAAAAAAATTAATTGCGGATGATAAAGATTCAAATTCTTCTCATGATTTTGGTCATGATATCATTCCACAGTTGTTAGAAGAACACAAGCGCTTGTTTGCTTGGGAATTCAATGGTTATTGGAAAGATGTTGGAACAATCGATTCTTTATGGGAAGCTAACATGGACTTGTTGTATCGCAATGAAGAGTTAGATTTGAATGACCCATCTTGGAAAATCTATACGGAAGATGTAAGTGCTCTCCCTCAATATATCTCGGAAGAAGGAGAAGTTGTTCATTCTTATGTAAATCAAGGATGTTCGATTGAAGGAAAAGTATATCGTTCTGTATTATTCCACAATGTTTCGGTTGGAAAGGGCGCTCAAGTAACCGATTCTGTTGTTATGCCAGGAGCAGAAATCGGCGAAGGAGCTGTGGTTAATCGTTGTATCATTGCCGAAGGTGTAAAAATTGATGCTGGATGTGTGGTAGGAGACCCATTCAGTGAACATATTGAACTGGTATCAAAAAGAGTAAGGGGGGATAAATAATGTGTGACGCATTTGGAGTAGTAGTATTTGCTGGAAATCACGTCCATGTTGATGGATTAGAAGATTATCGTTCTATTGGAGCATTATCTTTCCTAGGTAGATACCGTGTAATTGACTTTCCAATTTCTAATATGACCAATTCTGGTATTGATAACATTCAGATGTATGTTAAGAGTCATCCAAGAAGTGTGATTGATCATGTAGGAACAGGACGTCATTACAATATCAATTCAAAACGCGGTAAATTATCGGTATTATTTGGTGATCAGAGTCAGAGTACTTCTAGTTTCTATCGCCATGATATCGCTAGTTTCTATTACAATCGTTTAGCAATTGAAGCAATGCCTCAGAAATATGTTGTGATTGCTTCCAACTATATGCTTTATAGCATCGATTATAACGATGTTGTCGAACAGCACATTGAAAGTGGTGCTGACATCACTATGATTTATAAGAGTGTTGATACTGCAAAAGATGAATTCATCAATTGTGATACATTAAATCTAAATAAGCAAAAAGGTGTATTGTCAATTGAAACAAACCGTGGAAATTACAAGACAAGAAATATTTCACTAGAATCTTATGTTATGAGCAAAGAAATATTCTTAGCTATGATTGACCAAGCGGTAAATACAAGTTCTTTGTATTGGATGAAAGATATCCTAAATGATTCTTGTAAGTTCTTGGATGTTCGTGGCTATCAATACAAAGGATATTTAGCTGCAATTAATTCATTTAATGCTTATTATAAAGCAAATATGGAATTATTAAATCCAACAGAAAGAAAGAAATTATTTAAAGAAGATTGGCCAATTTATACAAAGACAAACGATAGTGCACCAACTCATTATTTTAAAAATGGTAGTGCTACAGGAAGTCTTGTTTCGAATGGTTGTTGTGTAGAAGGAAGAATTGAACATTCTGTTATTGGACGTGGATGTCATATCAAAGAAGGAGCATTGGTAAAAAATTGTGTGCTAGCTCCTGGAACAATCATTGGAGAAGATGTTGTTATTGAAAATGTTGTAGTGGATAAGAAGGTTGTTATTTCACAAGTAAAAGAAGTGAAAGGAACCGAAGAAAAACCAGCGTATGTAAAGCGCAATGACAGAATTTAGGTGGAATTATGAAAAGCGTATTATTTGTGGCAAGTGAAGGACTTCCATTTATCAAAAGTGGAGGACTTGCTGATGTTGTTGGATCGCTGCCTCAAGCATTGGTAAAATTAGGACATGATGTTCGTGTTGTTTTACCATTATATCTGAAGATTGCAAAAAATAATCGTAAAGATTTTACAAGAATTCGCGATTATAGTGTAAGCATTAATTATCATGAAATACCAGTGGCTTTATACACGCAATATATAAATGGTGTTCACTACTACTTTGTTGAAAATCAGTATTATTTTGAAAGAGACACATTGTATGGTTATGATGATGATGGAGAACGTTTTGCTTACTATCAGAAGGCTGTGTTAGAAATGCTGAATCAGTTGGATTACTTCCCTGATGTATTACACTGTCAAGATTGGCATACCGGAATGATTCCAGCAATGGTAAAAGAAAACTATCGTCATGATTCTCGTTATATGCGAATGAAACACGTATATACGATTCACAATTTAGCTTATCAAGGAAACTTCAGCAAGGATATGTTAGAGTCTTGCTTAGGCTTGAACAACTACCTTTACGATTGTGGTGCAGTTCGTTTTGACACTGGAATTAGTTTTATGAAGACAGGTATCGTTTATGCAGATAAAGTTACGACGGTATCGCCAACGTATTCTCATGAAATTCTGACCGTAGAATATGGAGAACATTTAGAACAGATTTTACAGATGCGTTCACCTGATTTATGTGGTATTACCAATGGTATCGATATTGATATGTGGAATCCGAATACCGATCCAAAGATTCCTCATCACTTCAATCGAGTAAATGCAGTTGCACAGAAGAAATTGAATAAGTTAGAGCTGCAGAAGGAATTAGGCTTGAAACAAGATGCTGATGTAATGTTGCTTGGTGTTGTTTGCCGTTTGACTTCACAAAAAGGTATCAATCTGTTATTAGAACAGATGGATAATATCGTAAAATGCAATATGCAGGTTGTTGTATTAGGTAGTGGTGATGCTGCTATGGAATACACATTGCGCGAATGTGAAAATGGTAATAAGGGTAAATTCTGCTTCTATTGTGGCTATAGTGAAGATTTATCTCACCGTATTTATGCTGCATGCGATGCATTCTTGATGCCTTCAAAGTTTGAACCATGTGGAATTTCGCAGTTGATTTCTTTACGTTATGGAACACTTCCAATCGTAAGAGAAACAGGCGGTCTAAAGGATACGGTAACGCCTTATAACGAATTCACATTAGAAGGAAATGGTTTCTCATTTGCTAACTTTGATAGTTGGGAAATGATGCAGTCCATTTATTATGCATTACGTGTTTATTATGATTATCCAAAAGATTGGCAAAAACTGATCGAACACGCAATGATGAGCGATGTTAGTTGGGAAAAGAGTGCCAAAGAGTATTCTAATCTGTACGAATATCTATAAGCTAATTAGGGGGGGATTATTCCCCTCTTTTTGATTGGAAAGAAGGAAAAAATAGGATTAATCTTAGGAATGTAAGATTTATGAAAAATTTTCATAAAATTATTGACTAATGATTTTAACGATATATAATAAAAACAATATTAGTTGAAAGGAGATAGACATGGCATTTTATTTTAAAGAACCTTCACGTACATTTAGTGAATATTTATTGGTACCAGGATATTCTTCTAGTGAATGTACACCAGCGAATGTTTCATTGAAAACACCATTAACAAAATTTAAAAAAGGGGAAGAACCAGCAATTACAATGAATATCCCAATGGTATCTGCTATCATGCAGTCAGTATCAGGGGAACGCATGGCAGTAGCTTTGGCAAGAGAAGGAGGAGTATCCTTCATTTATGGTTCGCAAACAGTGGAAGCAGAAGCTGAGATGGTAAGAAGAGTTAAGGCGACAAAGGCTGGCTTTGTAAGAAGTGATTCTAATGTGAAGCCGAATGACACATTAAGAGATGTCATTGCATTAAAAGATAAAACAGGACATGGCACAATTGCAGTTACCGAAGATGGGACGGCGGATGGCAAGTTGTTAGGTATGGTAACGAGCCGTGATTACCGTGTATCAAGAATGAATTTGGATGCTGAGGTAAGCACTTTTATGACCCCATTTGATAAACTGATTTATGGAAAAGATGGTTTAACACTATCGGAAGCAAACGATTTAATTTGGGATCATAAATTAAATGCGTTACCAATTATTGATGATAATCAACGTTTGGTTTCTTTTGTTTTCCGTAAAGACTATGATTCTCATAAGGAAAATCCTAATGAATTATTGGATGATCAAAAACGATATATCGTAGGGGCAGGTATTAATACGAGAGATTATGCAGAACGTGTACCGGCACTTTTAGAAGCCGGAGCGGATGTCTTGTGTATTGACTCCAGTGAAGGATTCTCAGAGTGGCAAAAATTAACCATTGATTGGATTCGTGAACATTATGGCGATAGTGTAAAAGTGGGAGCAGGAAACGTTGTTGATCGTGAAGGTTTCCGTTTCTTAGCAGAAGCTGGAGCTGATTTTATTAAGATTGGTATCGGTGGAGGAAGCATCTGTATCACTCGTGAACAAAAAGGAATTGGACGTGGACAGGCAACGGCGGTACAAGAAGTTGCTGCAGCTCGTGATGAATATTTTGAAGAAACAGGAATCTATGTTCCTATTTGCAGTGATGGCGGAATTGTTCATGATTATCATATGACACTAGCGTTAGCGATGGGTGCTGATTTCATGATGCTAGGCCGTTATTTCTCTCGATTTGATGAATCACCAACAAATAAAGTTAGCATTAATGGACAGTATATGAAAGAATACTGGGGAGAAGGAAGCGCTCGCGCAAGAAACTGGCAACGTTATGATATGGGAGGAGACAACAAGCTTTCATTCGAAGAAGGTGTTGATTCCTACGTTCCATATGCTGGAAGTTTAAAAGACAATGTTAATCTTTCGTTAAGTAAGGTAAAACATACAATGTGCAACTGTGGAGCAATGTCTATTCCAGAACTACAGAAAAAAGCAAAAATCACATTGGTATCAGCCACAAGTATTGTGGAAGGTGGAGCACATGATGTTATCCTAAAGGACGGAAATAAAAAACAATAATCAAAAAAAGGATGTTTCGACATCCTTTTTCTATACGAAAAATGGTTTCAATGTTACAATAACGTAAAAGAGTAAAGGTGGTTCTTGTGAGAAAAAGAAATGGTTGGGTTTTGTTGCTGCTATTTGTTTCCATGTTGATAAGTGGCTGTTCGTATGGTGATGAAACACCCCAAGATGATGTTGTTGAAATGAATTATTTACAAGAGGATGGGTGTTATCAATATTACTATGAAACATTGAATGCAAAGGAAAAGAAGATTTATGAAGAAATCTACAATGGTGTGATAGAACATAGGAAACACATTGCGGTATCGACCAACGAGGAAGCAATAATGCAGGAAATGATCGATAAAGTGCTCAGTGATCATGCGGAATTGTTTTATTGTAGAAATATGTTTCCTTTGTGTGGAGAACAACAAGGGGAAATTGTGGTACATTATGAGAAAGATTTAACCGATGATGCTTTGAAAACATTACAGGAACAGTTGCAAAATGAAGTAAAAAGAGTTGTTTCGCAAATGGATGCATCAGCAAGTGATTATGAAAAAGCGAAATTTGTCTATGAATATATCATTCAAAATTGTGAATATGAAGAAAGTGCGAAAAACAATCAAGATGTTCGAAGTGTGATCTTCTATGGGAAATCGGTTTGCGCTGGTTATGCCCATACGGCACAAATGTTGTTGAATGCTTTGGGCGTCAAATGTGCTTATCTGAGCGGAAAAGCCATCGATGAAGAAGGAAAAGAAAGTTTACATGCATGGAATGTTATTGAAATCAATGATGATTACTACTATATGGATTCCACTTGGGGAGATGCAAAAGATCCTGATCACATATGCTATGGCTATTTTATGATGTCAGAATCGGAAATGCGATCATTGTATGAGCCGGATTATGAAACAAGTAGTACGCAAGTATATGATAATAGTTATATAGAAACTAACACGTATGTTACGGTGTATGATGAAAATCTCATTACAATGATTTTGGAGCAGGCATTGCAAAATGGGAATCGTGTTGCGGAAATCAAGTGTGCTCCACAATGTTATGAAGAAGTAAAAAATCAGTTGTTTGGGAATCATCAAATCTTTTCGCTTTTCGAGAAACAAGGCTACTATTATGATAGTGTTGTGCATGCGGAAAACGATCGGTTATGTTTGATTGATATTATTTTATAAACTTGGGCATTCTAATTGTAAAAGCGGCAATATAAATTTATGATATAGATAATAAAAAGGAGGTCATGAATATGACATTTATTAAAAAAGAAGATCGAATTATGCTATTAGTAGAAGGCCATGTGTGTGAAAACTGCCAAGATAAGATTTTAAAACCAAATACAACCGATGCGGCTGGAGAAAAGCATGTTCCGGTTGCTACCTTTGAAGGAGATGTGTTGACGGTAAATGTTGGTAGTGTGGAACACCCAATGACGGAAGCACATCACATTGCTTGGATCTATGTTGAAACAAAAGATGGTTCTTTGTTTAAGAGATTGCCTCATACAGGGAAACCAGTAGCTCAATTCCATGTCGCAAAAGAAGATGTTGTTGCGGTTTATGAATACTGTAATCTTCATGGATTATGGAAAGTTGATGTCGAATAATAACCATTAAATTAAACAGGCTTTATTCGAAGCAGAAATGAATGAAACAGTGAAAGAAACGCTCAAAAAGGTTGCCACTCTTTGAGCGTTTCTTTTATTCTAAAATCTGGCATCAATATTGATTTGTTACTTGAGTTAACCTAATCGCAATGGTTATCGCTAATAAGAAGAATCCGTCTTGATGTACTTTTACATTAGGTTTTGTGATTCCAATAATGATAAAAAGCGAGGATTCTATTCAAAAAAAACTCCAAATATGGAGTTTTTTGGATCATAATTTATCGTTCTAATGCTTTCTTGATTTGTTCTGCAACAGTATTTAAATCGATATTAGAATAGAGATCGTCATAGTATTTTACATAGATTACACGAGCATTTTTGTCGAGCAAGAAAATCGCTTTTACGAGTTGACCGAGTTCATAAATATAAGTACCAGTGGCGCGAGCGTATTCGCGATTTTTAAAGTCAGAAAGCAAAATCGCTTTTTCTAATTTCAATGGTTTACTTAGTCGTTTTTGCGTAAAAACGGGTTCGTTGCTAATAATGAAATAATCAACGCTTAAAAAATCTTTCATCAATGTATCCAGCTTACTTGCTTCATTTTGAAAAGCACGGCTAGCTAGCGTAGGAAGGGAAAGACATAGTTTTAAGCGCTTGTTGTCAAATAGATTATATTCTTCCTCTTTTTGATTAAAAAGGGTGATTCCTCCCAATCGGGTTCCCGCTAAAATGGGGTCAATATTTCGAGTATAAATGGTATTTTTATGCGTATGTTTATAGTTTGCCATAATCATTCTCCTATTGTACTCTATTATAGCTTAAATGTGAAAAATTGCACATAGGTACTTTAAACAAAAAATGGAAAATGCTATAATAATGGCGGTTATGATTAGGAGGCTATATTATGGCAAAAAGAACTGTAAAAGATTTGAATGTTGCTGGAAAACGCGTAATTGTACGTTGTGATTTTAACGTACCTAGAAAAGATGGTGTGATTACGGATGATAATCGTATCGTTATGGCTTTGCCAACAATTAAATATTTAGTGGAAAACAAAGCACGTGTTATTCTGATGTCACATTTAGGAAAGGTTAAGACAGAAGAAGACAAAGCGAAAAATGATTTAAGCTGTGTTGCTGTACGTTTACAGGAATTATTACCTGATGTTAAGGTAACGTTCTGTCCAGTAACAAGAGGAGCTGAATTGGAAGAAGCAGTGGCTGCTTTAAACGATGGAGAAATCGTATTAATGCAGAATACTCGTTATGAAAAGGGAGAAAGCAAAAACGATCCTGAGTTAGGTGCTTATTGGGCTAGTTTAGGAGAAGTATTCGTAGAAGATGCATTCGGTTCAGTTCACCGTGCGCATGCTTCAACGGTAGGTATTCCTACTAATTTAAAAGAAAATGGTTTAGGATTCTTAGTAGAAAAAGAAGTTACCATGTTAGGAAAAGCAGTGGATGAACCAGCACACCCATTTGTTGCTATCATTGGTGGTTCAAAAGTATCAAGTAAAATCGATGTTATTGATAACTTGTTAAAGAAAGCAGATAAAGTAATTATCGGTGGTGGTATGGCTTATACCTTCATGAAAGCGCAGGGTGGATCTATCGGTACATCATTAGTGGAAGATGACAAATTAGATTTAGCAAAAGAATATTTAGAAAAAGCGGGAGAACAGTTAGTGTTACCAGTGGATAATGTAGTTGCGGATGCGTTTAGTGAAGAAGCCAACACTCAGGTTTGCAAATCTGGTGAAATTCCAGAAGGATGGATGGGATTGGATATCGGTCCTGCTTCTGTTGAATTATTTAAGAAAACACTGGAAGGTGCAAAAACAGTCGTATGGAATGGCCCAATGGGTGTATTCGAAATGAAGAAATTTGCTAAGGGAACCGAAGCGGTATGTGCAGCAATTTCTGAATTACCAGAAGCAATTACTGTAATTGGTGGTGGTGATTCTGCTGCTGCAGCAAAACAGTTAGGATATGCTGAAAAATTCTCACACGTATCCACTGGTGGAGGGGCATCCTTAGAATATATGGAAGGTAAAACTTTACCAGGAATTGCTATTATTGAAGAAAAATAATTGAAGGGGAGAAAAAAATGAGAAAACCTATTATTGTTGGAAACTGGAAAATGAATAAAACAATTGCTGAAGCAAAAGAATTTATTGCGGCAGTGGATGGAAACGTACACGATGGCGCTACTTTCGGTATTGCAACTTCATTCTTAGCTTTAAATGAAGCAAATCAGATGGCTAAGAACTTAATCGTTGCTGCTGAAAACTGCCACTTTGAAGATGCTGGTGCATTTACAGGAGAAGTAAGTGTTCCTATGCTAGAAGAAATCGGTGTTAAATATTGCATTATCGGGCACTCGGAAAGAAGAGAAATGTTTGGTGATACGGATGAAACAGTAAACAAAAAAGCAAAAAGATTAATCAAAGCAGGAATTACTCCAATCTTATGTATTGGTGAAACCGAAGCTGCTTATGATGCAGGGGAAACAGAAAAAGTAATCCGTGATCAGTTAACTGGTTCTTTGGCTGATTTGTGTCCTGAATGTGTAGGTAATATGGTAATTGCTTACGAACCAATTTGGGCAATCGGTACAGGAAAATCAGCAACAAAAGAAGATGCTCAGAAATGCTGTGCTATCGTACGTGATCAGGTTAAGGTAATGTATGGAGAAGAAGCTGCTGCTAAAGTAAGAGTACAATACGGTGGATCAGTAAAACCAAATAACATCGCTGAATATATGGCTTGTGAAGACATTGACGGTGCATTGATTGGTGGCGCTAGCTTAAAAGCAGACTCTTTTAATGAAATTATTGAAAAAGTAAAATAATAAATGAGGGAGCTTAAATAGCTTCCTTTTTATTTTCAACAATAGAAACACGATGTTTTTCTAAAACGGACATAATCATGTGATTGTAAGAGTATGAAAAACAAAAACGCAATCGCATGAAAGTATTTACATTTTTTGTATGAAAATAAGTAAAAAATGTGATTTCAAAGTGAAAAAAATCTGAAATCATATTGTCAAGGTTGTGAAAATATACTATAATATCATCATTATCAATGGTATATTGATGAGGGAGGAGATTTTGATATGAAAATCAAAAAAATGCTTACAGGTGTTTTATCCTTAGCTTTATGTGCCTCTGTTTTAGTTGGATGCGGTGGATCAGGATCTAACGATAACAGTATCACAGTAAACTTAGGAAGTGAACCATCAAAATTGAACACAGTATTAGCGACTGGTTCTCCAGATGGTAACGTATTAAGACACTGTATGGAAGGTCTAGTAACACTAGATGAAAATGATGAGGCACAACCAGGTGTAGCAAAAGAATGGAAAACATCAGAAGATGGAAAGACAGTAACTTTCAAACTTCGTAAAGATGCTACATGGAGTAATGGTGAAAAAGTAACTGCAAAAGATTTCGAATTTGCATTTACTCAGCAGTTCAATCAGGCAAATGCTGCTGACTATGCAAGTACTTGGGCACCATTAGTAGAAGGTGCAGAAGCATTCTATGCTGCTACTGAAAAAGGAACTGACACAGATGCTGCTAAAGCTGCTTTCGAAAACCGTGGATGGGTAGCAGAAGATGACTATACATTTGTTGTACATTTAGTTAACCCAACGGCTTATTTCGTACCATTAATGGCTTACACAAGCTTCTATCCAGTAAACGAAGATGCTTGGAAGGAATTTGGTGGAGCAGAAGAATATGCTACAGAAGCTGACAAGATGATTTATAATGGTGCATTCGAAATTACGGAATGGACACACGAAGATCAGATCGTATTTGCTAAGAGAGCAGATTACTGGAATGCAGATAAAATTAATTTAGATAAAATGACATTCCGTATGATCGTTGACAGCAATGCTGCATTAAATGAATATAATTCCGGTGGTCTTGATATGGTTGGATTAACTGGTGATCAGGCTGCTCAGTTAAGAGAAGAAGGAAAAGAAGTATTAAAATACAATGATGGATCTAACTTCTATTTAGAATTCAACACAACAAAACCAGGATTAAATAATGCTAAGATTCGTAAAGCATTAACTTATGCATTAGATGCTCAGCAGTTCATTGAAAACATTTTAAAGAACTCTTCTACTGTTGCTAATTCATTTACACCAGCGGCAATTAACAATGGTGAATTCACAAAACAAGTTGGTGATTTAATGAACCGTGATACAATTGCTCCAACAGGTGCAAAAGAAATGCCAGAAGTTAAGAAAATGTTTGAAGAAGGTTTAGCTGAAGAAGGTTTAACTGCAGATCAGTTAGATTTAGAATTATTAGCTGATGAAGGTGATTCTGTTACTACAATGTGTGCTTATGTACAGGAACAGTTCAAAACAATTTTAGGTGTTGATCTTGAAATTAATCAGCAGACATTCCAATCAAGAATTGAAAAGATGAATTCTCACGATTTCTCTATCGTATTCGCTGGTTGGGGTCCAGATTATAATGATCCAATGACATTCATGGATTTATGGTTAACTGGTGGTGGAAATAACCACACATCATGGTCAAATGCAAAATATGATGAATTGATTAAAAATGCTGCAAAAGAAGCTGATGCGACTGCTCGTACGAACATGTTGATTGAAGCAGAAAAGATCTTAGCTGATGAAATGCCAGTTGGTTATGTATATTGCCGTGTAAGAGATTATGCTGTTTCTGACAGAGTAAGTGGAATCTATCGTACAGCATTCCAGGATTTAAACTGTAAATTTGCAAAAGTTAAATAAGAATTACTGAGGGATATTTACAGAAATAGGGCTATGTGATACCATATAGCCCTAGCTTTTTTTAACAATTAGAATAGGAGTTGACAGAATATGATTAAATACATATTAAAACGTATTGGTTATGCATTACTGACAATTCTGCTTTTAACAGGTATTACTTTTACAATGATGCACGCTCTTCCTGGTGATCCATTTATGGGTGCAAAGGAAATTAATCCTACTACGAAGGCTGCAATGATGAGAAAGTATGGCTTAGATAAACCATTGCCGGAGCAGTTTGTTATTTATGTTTCCAATGTTGCAAAAGGTGATTTTGGTATTTCAATTAAAACGAATCGTCCAGTAAGTCGTATTATTGGTGAAGCGTTCCCATATTCATGCGAATTAGGTATTCGCGCCATTATTATAGCAGCAATTGTAGGTGTTGCGCTTGGTGCGTATGCGGCAATACGTCGAGGAAAAATAGGTGACACGATTGCAATGCTGATTGCGGTCATCGGTGTGTCGGTACCTAGTTTTATTGTGGCCGCCCTGCTTCAGTATTTCCTGGGACTGAAGTTAGGAAGAGTTTTGGGATTCCAGTTATTCCCAATTACAGGATGGTCGACAGAAGCAAGCAAGATATTGCCTTCCATTGCCTTAAGCTTTGGTACAATGGCAACATTATCTCGTTTGATGCGTACGAGTATGTTAGACGTACTTGCTTCTGATTATATTAAGACCGCAAAAGCAAAAGGTCTTTCGGAATGGACCATTATTTGGAAACATGCTTTGCGTAATGCGTGTATGCCAGTTGTTACGGTATTAGGACCAACGATTGCTGCATTATTGACCGGAGCATTCGTTGTGGAAAAGGTATTTGCTATCCCTGGTATGGGTAAATTCTTTGTTAATGCGATTAACCAACAGGATTATACATTGATTGCAGGAACAACTATTTTCTATGGTGTGTTCTTAATTATCTCAATTCTTGTAGTAGATATTTTATATGGAATCATCGATCCGCGTATTGATGTGGCTGGAAAGAAGGATTAGTTATGTTTAAAAAGAATAAAAATAATGAAGCTGCAGCTACACCAGTGGTAAAGGATGAAGTGTTTTCCGTAAACTGTGATGTAGCAGCAAATGAATTTGAATGGGTTGGACAAGATGTCAAAGGCATGCAGGAAATTAGTCGTCCTAGTATTAGTTATTGGAAAGATGCAATGCGTCGTATCAAAAGTGATAAAGTAGCCATGTTCTTTTTGTTCGTATTGCTTGTTATCGTAATATTGGCAATCGTTGTTCCAATGGTTTCTCCCTATACGATGAGTGAACAACATTTGCAACACACGAATAAAGGAATGTTTTTCAGTGATGATGGATGTTTCCATATTTTTGGAACGGATAATCTGGGGCGTGACCAGTTTGTTCGTATTTGGGAAGGGGCTCGTGTCTCTATGTTCATTGCTACGGCAGCCGTATTCGCCAATGGTGTATTAGGAATTATTTATGGTGGTATCTCTGGTTATTTTGGAGGTATGATTGATAATATCATGATGCGTATCGTAGAAATTATCAATGGAATTCCATATTTGATGATCGTAATTTTATTGTTGGTCGTTATGGATCGTGGTGTTGGTACGATTGTCCTTGCGATGATGATTACCGGTTGGACGGGAATGGCTCGTTTGGTCCGTGGTCAAGTGATGCAGTTAAAAGAAATGGAATATGTTATTGCAGCGAAAACATTAGGAGCTAGTGCTGGAAGAATCATTGGAAAACACATGATTCCTAACTTGCTTTCCATTGTTATCGTTAACTTAACATTGGCAATTCCAAGTGCTATATTCTCAGAAGCGTTTCTTTCATTCATTGGATTAGGAGTTAAAATTCCATTATCGAGCTGGGGTACTTTGGCGAATGATGGTATTACCGTATTCCAAAGATATCCACTGCAGCTGATTTTACCAGCATTCTTTATCAGTATTACAATGTTGAGTTTCAATATGCTTGGGGATAAACTGCGTGATGCATTTGACCCTAAATTAAGGAGGTAAGATCATATATGTCAAAAAGAATTTTAGATATTAAAGACTTATATGTTTCATTTGATACATACGCAGGGGAAGTACAAGCAGTCCGTGGAGTTACTTATCATGTTGATGAAGGGGAAATCCTTGCGGTTGTAGGAGAGTCTGGTTGTGGGAAAAGTGTTACCGCACAGACGATCATGAAATTAAATCCAATGCCACCAGCTCGTATTAAGAGTGGAGAATTAACTTTAGATGGTATTGATATTGTAGCTGCCGATGAAAAGGAAATGCAGTCGATTCGTGGAAAAGACGTTAGTATGATTTTCCAGGATCCAATGACATGTTTAAATCCGACAATGCAGGTTGGGAAGCAGATTGTAGAAGCGATTAAACACCACCAGCATTTAGATAAAAAAGAAGCGGAAGAAAAAGCAATTGAAGTTTTAAAACAGGTTCAGATACCAAATGCGGAAGAACGCTCTAAGCAATATCCGCACCAGTTCTCGGGAGGAATGCGTCAGCGTGCAATGATTGCTATGGCTCTTTCTTGTAATCCTAAACTGTTGATTGCCGATGAACCAACTACCGCTTTGGATGTTACCATTCAGGCACAGATTTTAGAATTGTTAGCTGAAATTCGTAAACAGAGAAATACAGCAATTATTCTGATTACCCATGATATGGGGGTAGTAGCTAATTTAGCGGATCGTATCGCTGTTATGTATGCAGGTAAAATTGTGGAAACTGGAACTGCTGCTGATGTGTTCTATAAAACCTCTCATCCATATACCAAGGCATTATTAAGCAGTCTTCCAAAACATGATACCAATAAGAGCGATCGTTTGACTTCGATTCCTGGAACGCCACCTGATTTATTGAATCCACCAAAGGGATGTGCTTTCGCAAATCGTTGTGAGCATTGTATGAAAATTTGTAAGAGCAAACAGCCGCCGGTATTTAAGCTTGGAAATGGACATGAAACTAGCTGTTGGTTGCATCATAAAGATTGTCCTTCCAAGTTAAAGGAGGAGAAATAAATGGAAAAATTAGTTACTTTAGAAGGTGTTACCAAACATTTCCATGTTAGTGGGGGTACACTAAAAGCAGTCGATAATGTAACCTTTGATATTCATCGTGGTGAAACCGTAGGTTTAGTAGGTGAGTCTGGATGTGGAAAGTCTACATTAGGGCGTGTTGTTATGGGTGTTTACCAACCAACGGCTGGGAAAATCACTTATGATGGAAAAGAATTAAACATTAAAACGGGAAAAGATCGTTATGAATATGCGAAAAAAGCACAGATGATCTTCCAGGATCCTTATGCTTCTTTAAATCCTCGTATGACAGTAGGAAGCATTATTGCGGAAGGAATGGAAATTCATGGAATGTACGATGCGCAGCGTCGTAATGAACGAGTGGATGAATTATTAGAATTAGTAGGATTAAATAAGGAATTTAGAAATCGTTTCCCTCACGAATTTTCTGGAGGGCAAAGACAGCGTATTGGGATTGCTCGTGCATTAGCCGTTGAGCCTGAATTCTTGGTATGTGATGAACCGATTTCTGCATTGGATATTTCGATTCAGTCACAGGTTATCAATCTATTGATTGATCTGCAGAAGAAATTAAATTTATCCTATTTATTCATTGCACATGATTTGGATATCGTACGTTACATCTCCGATCGTATCGTTGTTATGTACTTAGGAAATGTGGTGGAAATTGGTAGCAGTGATGAAGTTTATAATAATGCGCTTCATCCGTATTCGCAGGCATTGCTGTCGGCGGTTCCAATTCCTGATCCAGAATTAGAACGCAAAAAACAGCGTATTATTTTGGAAGGTGATGTACCAAGTCCAATCAATCTTCCTTCTGGTTGTCCATTTGCTGGAAGATGTATTCATGCAACGGATCATTGCCGTAGCGAAAAACCGGAATTAAGAGAAGTAAAACCAGGACATTTCGCTGCTTGTCATATTGTAAAGTAAAATTGCACGTCTTCGTGCAATTTTTTATTATTTACTTTATGTTACAATAGGAAAAGAAAGGAGGAAATCGATGATTCACTATTTTGTAAAACGATTATTTGCTGCCACAGTTACTTTATTTTTCGTATCTTTACTTATCTTTTCCATTGTAAAATGTATGCCAAATGATCCTGTGCAAAGCTATCTAGGATTATCGAGCAAAGCAACGGTGGAACAAAAAGAACAATTAAGAGAGCATCTTGGCATCGATCAACCGTTAGGGAAGCAATATGTTATTTGGATCAATCGGATGATTCGTGGTGATTTTGGCACTTCACTTTACGACAAAAAAGAAGTGAAGGAACTTATTTTAGAAAAATTACCCTATTCGATCGGCTTATATGGTTCTTCTCTTTTGTTGGCGGTTTTTGTAAGTTCTGTTCTTGCTGTTATCGCAGTGATACAAAACAAGCGAATGATCGATCAAGTATTTCATATTTATTCTTATGTTGTGTTATCCTTACCATCGTTCTTTGTTGGAATGATTATTTTGTATGGGTTCTATTCCATCGGTGGGGTATTCATTTATGGGACAAGCGATTTCTATTATAGTGTGGTAGGATATCCTAGTATAGGGATGAAAATAGGGGATTTACTTTTTCATGCTTTTCTTCCATGCTTAACTATGACAGTGTTATTAAGTGCTTCTTTTTTGCGTTATATTCAAGCCCATTTAAAACAAGAAGCAGTGGAACTTTATGCTCTTTGTGCAAAAGCAAAAGGATTATCCAAATGGAAAATTGCCTGGGTTCATTTATATCGTAATGTATTATCATCATTTCTTACCTATTTAGCAAGCTATTTTCCAATCATGATCAGTGGTTGTATGTTGATTGAAATATTATTTGAATGGGAAGGTTTGGGTAAGTTGCTGTATCGTTCTTTACACTGTGGGGATGAAAGTGTCATGTGTGCTGTTTTATTTTTAACAGCAGCTGCTAGTATCCTAGGGAATGTGCTTTTTGATATATTGGCACTAAAAATGCATCCGCTCATCAAAGAATCTTATGTCGAAGGAGACCAGCTATGAATCTGTCAAGTAAAAATGAATAGATTTGTACATTTTCTTTAAATTAAATTTTGGGTATACAAAAACTCAT
>JBGUVL010000031.1:0-65663 GCA_045134375.1 Breznakia sp.
TAACTGCTGTACTGTTAATTGACGCAGTAATTCCATTCGTTCTTTCTGGCTTTTCCCCTGATTGATCAAAATAGCATTATAACTTTCTAAATTCGCAAGTACTAGTAGCTGATTCAGTGTTGCTACATCCCTCATGTTTCCTTTCACAGACGGATGTTCATCTTTCCATTGTTTTGCTGTCTTTCCAAAAAGGACAACATTTAACATATCTGCTTCGTTCGCATATGTAAAAGAAATCTGAGCAGGTGTTAATTCTGGTGGTATCAAGTTTTCTTTTATCGCATCTGTATGTATCCTGTAATTTAACTTGGATATTTCTCTGTTTAAATTCCAATTCAAAGATAATCGGCTGTTCTCGTCGGCCTTTAATCTTCTGTAGTCTTTCATAATATATAACTGGAATTCGGGAGAAATCCAAGTTGCGAAAGACATGGCAATATCGCTATGGGCATATGTTCCGCCATAGCGTCCTGCTTTTGAGACAATGCCAATTGCAGCAGTTGCTTCTATCCACTTCTTAGGTGACATTGTAAATGCATTTGCTCCCGCTTGCTTTCTAAACCCCTCGAATTCGAGGGGTTTAAAACTAGGATTATGAAGTCTTTCCCATAGTCCTAGAAATTCTATCACATCCCGATTTCTCATCCAGTTTTGAATAACCGCTGTTGGATCATCGCTCTTATACCGAGCAATATCTGTCAATGAAATAAATTCGTTTTCAAAATCCTGTGTGTAAATTCCAATATCTATTCCGTTCGCATGAAGTGTATCTTTAATTATTTTCCCCATTTCTCCTCCTGCAATCACATCAAAATTTGATCAAAGCATCATAATCACTGTCACTTTTAAGAAAGTTCTGTTGAATAACTATCTTCGTCTTCCTACATTCCCCGATATGCATCAATATAAAACTTAATACAACCAGGATATGTATACAAATATCTTCTGCACACATCTTTATACAATCCCAATATTTTTTCATCACAAGCAAAATCCAGCAAATAATCTAACAAATGCGACAATTCATCTTCTAACACAGTTCTGCTGCATACATCTTTAACTAAAGGGCAATATACTTCGTATGCATTCTGATTAATTTAGATTACTGGCTTTGCAAACTGATAAATTCTTTCATCCATTAAATCACCCCAAAATACTTTAATGCATCCTTTATCGCTTCTACCTTCTCCGCTGTCGGATGCCTTCTCGGCTGTTTCAACTCTTCTACCATATTAGGTACATCATACATCGGCAATCCTAAATTTCTTTTTACCTCTGCGATATATGCGGTATGTACTTCGAAGCCGTATTTAGCTTCTATGTACTCCTTTATCATTTTGTAGGTCACTCGCTCTTTTGGCTTATAACTTTCGGCTCTTTTTGCGATATCATCAAGCGGAACTTTTCCCTCATCTTCGCCAAACTCAACTTTTACGTTGATATGTCCGTCTGGCTTTTTGTGGGAAAGCAGCACAACCGTTTCCACATGGCTCGGTTCGTGATTAAACAACCTATTCAACACCCACTGTACAAGGGAATGGTGGAACACCTATTTTCGCCTTAAAATAGGTATGTCGAACCGATACAAATGTTGAATTGCCCTATTGCTCGTATAGGCAAATAGGGAAAATCTCTATTGTATAAATATTGATTTTCTTAACTACTTATCTTTTTCTTCATATGGTTTATCCCAAGAACCAATTTCAATAACATTACCTTCTGGGTCCGCTATAAAACACGTTCTCTGTCCCCAAGGTTCTGTTGTTGGTTCAAGAAGTGAAGTGGCTCCCTTATTAATTGCATATTGATATTGTTCATCAACTTCTTGAAATGTATCTACATACAAAGCCATTTCTGAGTGTGCATTAGTTCCTTGCAAATATTCAAATCTTTTATTTGTCATCTTTTCAAAGTCTTTTCTTCCATACAAAAGAAATAATGTACCATCTTTAACCAAATATACATTACTTGTATTTTCATCTTCTTTTATTTCAAAGCCTAACACATCCCTATAAAACTTAATCATAGTTGCCATATCTTTTACAAATAAACCGTATCCATCTAACCTCATATCACAATCTCCTTAATTCTTATTCGTGTGTTGAGCCTTAACATTCTGTTATTTCTTTTTGCTTTTTCTTACTGAAACTACTAAGCACTAATCTATAAGACTTATCTAACAAGTCTCTTAATAAATCATCCGGTACTTTCCCATCTGCCTTTATAGAATTCCAATGCATCTTATTCATATAGTATCCCGGAATAATATCCTCATACTTCTGACGCAGAAAGTCTCCCTCTAAAGGTTCAAGCTTTAATGTTATATAATATGGCTCATCTTTATCATCCAAGCAAATTGCAGCAAACATCTTGCCACCAATCTGATACCTAATCCAATTCCAGTCTTTTTGTAAATCTTTAGTCACGCCCGGTTTATCAAGCAAGTATTCGTCTATCCATGTATATTGCATTTTCTATAATATTCCCTTTTCATTAGCAATTTGAATTCAATATTTCTACCGTGGATTCAGATATGTAATCGGATTCTGTGCCGACTGATTTAACTTCAATCAGGCAATCTGCTTTACATATCTTTTCTCTACAATATTAGTTATTATTTATGTACTTTAGTCAAAAGAACCACGCACTCCACATGTGCGGTCTGTGAAAACATATCCACCGGAACAATTCGTTCTACCTGATAATAATTTTGTAATACAGCTAAATTTTTTCCTAATGTTGCTGGATTACACGAAATATAAATAATATTACGAATCTTACTTTTAATGATAGTTTCAATCATCGCATCATCCAAACCACTTCTTGGCGGATCTACGATTAATGTATCAATCGTTTTTTTCTTGGAATATTTCGTCAGTTTTTCAGCGGCATCGCCACACACAAAGGAAACATTTTTCGCATCATTTCGTTTCGCATTCGCATTCGCATTGACAACCGCATCACTAACCGATTCAATTCCTACAATCTCTTTCGCTTTATCTTTGATAAATAAAGAAATCGCACCAATGCCACTATAAGCTTCGACAACAAAATCATTCTTATCTTTTACCATAGAGGCAACAATATTATATAATTTCAAAGCTTGTGAAGTATTTAACTGAAAGAATGATTTTGGAGATAACGTTAATGTTAGATTGTTTAAATGGAAAGATAATTGCCTCTCGCCTCCTAGGAAAATCATCTTTTTTCCAAATAAATCAACCGTTCTCTTCACTGTGTTGATATTCTGCCACAAAGAAACAACCCCTTTGATTGCCAAACATTCTTCAATGCATGTTTTCGGTAATTCCTCTTCCCCACTCACGATACAACATTGATATTTACCTTCAAACCCTCGGACGATCAACGTGCGAATTCCTCGTTTTTTTCGATAATCATATTCGTTCAAGTGATAACGATTTAGCACCTGTAATAGTTGTTTTCTAATGTTTTCTAATCCTTCTTCATGGATAAGACAATGATCCACTGGTACAAAATAATTTGTTTTTTGCATGTACAATCCCGTACTCAGTTTTCCCCCTTTGCCATGAATCATCTTCACTGGCAATTTAAAGCTATTTCGATAACCAATCGAATGATCATTAGCAACCATTGCTTCCACACACGATACATCAATATCCGCATATTTTTTCAATGATTCCTTTAGAACCTCATTTTTGTATTGCAGTTGTTTTTGATAAGTAACATGCATCAAAGAACAGGCTCCACACTGTCTATGATAACGACAAGAACAACGTACACGATCTTTGCTTTTTTGAACGATATTGATTATTTTTCCACGACGAAAACGTGAATTATTCTCAGTAATTTCAATATCTACAACTTCCTGTGGCAATGCCCCCTCAATAAATATCGGCTGACGATTCACAAAAGCAATTCCTTCGCCATTAATTCCCATTCTTTCAATCTTTACTCGCATTTTTTCTTCTCCATTTCTTAATGATCGACTGTAACCATAAAATGACTTCTTCCCCTGTTTGAAAATACCATCCATTTTTATATCTTTTTTTCCTCTTAGCAATAGGATAAACAATGGTCAGACAAAAACCAAAATAAATAATACAAGACACAACATAGACAGCTAAAAACAATACAACCAAACTACTTAATGGTCCATACATACTTTGATAAGAAGTAAAATTATCAATCACATAGTAAAACAACTGTCCTATTACAATGATTGCTATACTCCCAATAAATGCTCCGATACCTCCATAAAAAAGAGGTTGTCGTTCAAATGACAACATTCGATAAAACATCCATAACACAAACCATAATCCCGTTGCAAAAGTAAGCATTGCATCCAAATTCAACAATGTACTCAATACCGTTAAAGCAATGACCTCTGCCAACAAAAGAAAAAAAATTCCTACGGATTGAATTCGAATCAAAACTCGAAATGTATCAAAACACTCTTTTTTGGCACTGATTAACAGAAAAGAATAAATTGCTTTACTAGCAACAAAACAGGGAACCATCATAGCGATCATTACCGCAATCATAGAATGATATTCCTTATTCATAACATAATCAATAAAAGGAATGATCAAATCTCTTGGTACATAGCGAAACAAAAAATCCAATAAAGAGCCAACATCAATAATGGAATACTGAAATAGAATCAAAATAATAAAAATTCCCGGAAGCAGTGCTAAAAGTAAACAATAGCTTAGCGAATAACGAAATAAACTGCTTTCCAAAGAAAAATATTCATTGATCAACCGATTGATTTTTTTCATGCAATCGCTAACCTTTCTTTTATTTCTTCGATAATAGTATCTGCATTTTTACTGATAACTACTATATAATATTCCCCTTTATCGTAGCGTTGAATCTGGGATTTAATTTCCTTTTTTTTCGTCGGAAACCGTTGGTACAAATGCAAACAATATTGATCCACTGCTAAATCAATAGCGGCTCGATTTACTTCTTCGCATTGTGCCACAAAAATGGTTTCATAATCGAAATTCGATAAAGAACGAAGGAAACGAAATTCTTTTATTAGAGAAAGATCTAAGGACAGTAATTCCTCTACTTCCTTCTCACTACAATCATACAATATTCCTTCACTTGAAAAAGAAAGGGAAGCCATTGGATTTTGAATGGTTCGCAAAAACCAAAACAAAAGCAGTATCGCTATGACACCTATCAGTATTATACAATACTTTCTCATCTTATCACCAATATAATTGTATGTTTTCCTTCTTTCATTCATGAAAAAAAGCAGTATTCACTGCTTAATCCGTTGTCCCCCATTCAGGAACAATATCATTACGTTTTACTAAGACTGCTTTTTGGAAATCCGTTTGATTTAAAAAAACTAAAATATCATAAATCTCTTCCTCACTGCATCCAACAACTAATTTTACTTCACAGTCTTTCTTTAGAATGTCAGCGCTCATAATGGCCGCTTGCACCTGGGTTGACTTCAATGAACCACGGAACACATCAATCGGTTCCATATCCGAGCCTGTCGTATCTTTTAAATAGCCGTAATCAACTGGATAAATCAGATTAGAATACTTATAGTGACAAGTATGTTTGGGACGATCAATCACCAATTTACTGGAAAGAAAAATCGTATCCAATTTTTGCCAAAACAGTGCATTATTTTCTAATTCATTCATATATAATCCTCCTGTTATGTAAATACTACCATTTCTATTTATGAAAAATTTCTGTAAAAAATTACATTTTCTTTCATAGTATTTCTATCATAACACAAAAAGAAAAGAAACTCTAGCGTTTCTTTTCTATTCCTTAATAAATTCTTTCAAAGTGTTGAAAACTGTTTCAGGATCTTCTTCATTGGTAATGTTAACTTCATAGATCTTTACTCCATGATCTTTGATATAATCATTCATCACATCACTTTTAAAGGCAAGACAATGCGAACACATTGTCTGGGATACTAAAACTACAAAATGCTCTTTTTTATCAATCATATCCAAATACTCTTGGTAGGTAATAGCAATTACTTCCCCATTTTTTTCATCCTTATTAATCAATCCATTCTCATTCATCAACGAATCAAAATTTTCCTTACTTTCGAAATATTCGGCATGTTCTTTCGGATTGATACTTTCCACAACTTCCCCACCTTCGACAAGAAACAGGTGTGGTGTTCCAATGAAAGGATCCATTGCATTTTGTTTTCCACAAGATGTCATTGAAAATGCAAATAAACAAAATAACATTAATAGTATTTTTTTCATATCATTGCTCCTTTTTTGCGTAATAAGAAATTGTTTTTATTATGCTGTAAACCGCAGATTCCAATTTTTCTCTTGCTTGTTCCAACGCTTGTTGGAAACTCATCGCCCGATCAGCAACACTGTAGATACCAATAAAACCAAGTTCATACAGCTCTTTATATTGTAAACCTAAAGCACCACTAATGCAAATGCAAGGTTTTTGATGACGATTCGCAACCGCTACGATACCAGAAGGAACTTTCCCATATTTGGTCTGATAATCGCTTTGTCCTTCTCCTGTAATGACAAGATCACATTGCGCAATGGCATCTTCAATATGATTATAGGAAAACAACAATTGCAATCCAGATATGCTTTTCGCATGACAAACGGCTTGAAAAATAGCCGATAATCCACCACAAGCTCCTCCACTATCATAAGCATTCAAATCATAATTCAACTTTTTCATCTTTTCGCAAAAATGAACCATCCCTTTTTCAACACGTTTGATTTGGTTTGGATAAAGTCCCTTTTGTTTCCCATAAAGATAGGTAGCCCCTTCTTTTCCTAACAATACATTTTGAACATCATAGGCGGCGATGCATTCAATGTCAGAAAACGTTTCTAACAAAGAATCATCGATCCATGCAATTTTTTCCAAATTGCAAGTCATTCCTTTTAGATAATGATGATGTTCATCATAGAAACGCATTCCTAAAGCCTCTAACATTCCCATTCCACCATCCGCATTACCACTACCACCCAATGCCAAAATAATCTTTTTCGCTCCTCTATGTTTGGCAGCTAGTAACACTTGCCCAACACCATAACTTGATGAATACAACGGTGCTCTTTTCTCTCTTGCATACATATTCAAACCGAGAATACTAGCCACTTCCACAATTGCTGTAGCTTCCTTTTCAATCAAAGCAAACCGTGTTTTAATCTTTTTTCCATAAGTATCTCGACATGTTGTTTCCACATAGAAACCACCACAAGCCTTAACAAAAGCGCGCATTGTTCCTTCCCCACCATCACCGCTGAGAAACTTCAAAACTTCAATAGCAGGATCCACTTGATGGATTGCTTTTTCTACCGTATCGGCTACTTCTTCACTTGTTAAACAACCTTTAAATGAATCACAGGCGACAACAATTTTCATTCTGTTTACCTCCCATGTTTTCTATGTTTTAATTATAAACTTTTTGTATTTATAAGGCAATTAGATGTAAAAAAGTGTATAATGTTACAAAGGTGAGAACATGGAACTATACAATAAAATAGATACAATCTTCGAAAATGGACTGATTGGCAGTACTCTATCAATGCTGCTATCCTTAGTATTTGTACTTCTAATCAATCATATACTAAACCGATGGATCGAAAAAAAACACAAAGAAAATGAACAAATCGCAAAACGAGTTAAAAAAATTCTTATTATTACCTTTTTGTTATGCACCATTTCTGCCGAAGTAAAACCGTTTCAAGCTTTAATGAAGGCATTATTGGCAAGTGGTGGAATTTTGGCTTTGGTCGTTGGGCTTGCTTCACAAGAAGCAGCAAGCAATATGATCAATGGTTTCATGATCTATGCTTATCGTCCTTATAAAGTGAATGATTTTATCAATGTCGTAGACTTGCAAGTCACTGGCACGGTAAAAGATATCACATTACGCCATACCATCATTGAAACATTAGAAAAAACACAAATCATCATTCCCAACACAAAAATGAATAATGCGGTGATTGAAAACATTTCGAATGTACCAAATAAAAAAGCAAATTATTTATTCCTTGATATATCCTATGAGAGCGACGTGGATCAAGCGATTCTCATCATTCAAAAGGAAGCAATGCAACATCCTTTGATCGTTGACCCACGTTCGCCAAAAGAAAAAGATCAGCCTATGGTGCCCGTACTATGTACGGAATTAACGGATAGTTCTGTCAAATTGCGAGCAACGATATATTCCAAAGATAATGCTACCGGTTTCCAAATGTTATCCGACCTTAGAATCAATATAAAAAAAGCATTTGAAAAAAACAATATCGAAATACCATATCCTCATATTACGATAAAATAACCTGTCCATCAAAACGGGCAACGTTAATAAAAAAATATACAAACACAGTAAACCCTTCTATTGTACTTTTTATGTGACCAGCTGTAATTTGATATATTAAATAAAATAGGAGATATGCTTGTTTCAGTAAGGAGGAACCATGATGAAAGTGAAATTAATAATGTACCGCAATGAAACAGCAGTAATCATAAATTTAATCAAAAATTTTTGGCAATCCCACAATCAATATACTCCAAGCGAGGAAGAAATCTTCATTGATTTAGCAGAGTGGACAAAGAAGGGGCATTGCATCTACTTGATCAAGTATAATGAAACCTATGTTGGTTTTGTGCATTTAGGCAGCAGAGGTTGCCAAATGGATTGGCTGGAAGACATTTTTGTTCTACCTGAATTTCAAGGAAAAGGTATTGGAACCTATGCAATTAAGCAAATTGAAACTATTGTAAAACAATACTCCGAAACATTATATATCGAAGCAGCCGCAAGAAATCAAAAAGCCATTCGGTTGTATCATAAAATCGGGTATACCTGCTTAAATACAATAACCATCCGAAAAGATTTCCAACCAGAAAAACAGGAAACCATTCATGTTGAAAAAATAATGGATATGGATTTTGATGTTAAACAGATGAAAAAATAAAAAATCCAATTTCAATTTTCTCAAAAGAAGCACACTTCTAAGCCATGTAAGTGCACTCTACGCACGAAATAACTTTATTACATAACAAAACCTCCACATGATTCATTCACATGGAGGTTTCTAGTTTTAAGAATATTTGACGAAACCGATCATTTTTTATTTTTTGCTTTATAGAACATTCGATTTTCCATCGCAAATAATTTCTGCGTAAATGCTCCATTTTCGGTAACCGCAAAAGCTTTATCTAACACATTCATACGGGCATCAATGTTGTCAATATAATGAAGAATTTCTGCCTCAGGCAACTGCGGCAATACAGGACTTCCAAATTCATATTCCCCATGATGCGAAAGAATCATATGACGCAGCATAGTTACTTCTTCTCCATCATAATGAAGTTGTTGCGCACATGCTGATACTTTCGCATTCATAATAGAAATATGCCCCAACAATTTACCCTCTAATGTATATTCGGTAATTACCGGACCACTTAATTCTGTTATTTTACCAATATCATGCAAAATAATACCACTTAACAGAAGATCACGATCCAAGGAAGGATAAAGATCGCAAATCAAATTTCCCAAATGGATCATCCCCAATACATGCGTAGCTAACCCTCCAACAAAATCATGATGAATCCGACTTGCTGCTGGATACGTAAAGAAATCTTTTTCACATTCTTTTACTATCGTTTTCGTGATCGTGGCATAAATTTCATTATCCATATTCGCAATCACACTATAGATTTCTTTCATTAAATCCGCTTTGTGAATCGGAGAAGACCGAACATATTCCGTAAGATCTTCATTTTTCCGATCTAATATTTCAATTTTTAACACTCTTAACTGCAGTTGTTTATTGTGAGACAATACATCTGCTTGAAAACTTGCAATCATCCCTGGTCGATAGAGATCCAACTGCTGCTCATTGACATTCCAAAACTTCGCATCAATAGCACCCGTTTTATCTTGTAATACAAAGCTTAAATAAGGGGCTCCCTTGTTAGTTACGCCACGATTCACCTGTGAAATCAACAGCTTGATAATGAGACGATCGCCATCCTGTAAATCACAGATCTGTTTAATCATTTTCTATTTTCCTTTCTTCCAATACCTGAATGATGTCATCATACAAAAATCCTTTATTCAATGCATAGGAAATAATATGATTTCTAAGTTCAATGCCGCTGTATTTTTTTGTATAATTCTTGATTGCTTTTTCCACTGCTTTATCTAACAACATCCCTTCTCGCAGTAGATCATCTTCATAATTTAAGGAATTCACAACCTCTTTGGCTAGCTCATAGGAGAAACCATCATTATGAAGCTTCTCAACCATCATACTCTTTTTTCGTGTTACGGATTTATTCTTTATTGTCATTAAATATTTACTTGCTAATTTTTCTGCTTTTACACGTTCCTCATCTTCCTCTAAGGAGGAAAGATTTCTTTCCACATCCTCATAAGGAATTCCTTTTTCTATTAGCTTACGCAGTATTTTCTTTTTTCCAAATAAATTCGAATCCATCTTTTGAATTTCGGTTATCATATAGGCTTCATTGTTAATATAGCCTTTATTTTCTAACTCCGCTATGAGATCATTGATTTCTCTAATACTCAGTTCTACTTTATCCTGATTGATCAAAAAATCATACATTTCTTTTCGTGTGCGATCTTTCGCTCGTAATTTTTTTATGCACATCTGATACGCTTGCAATACACGTTCTCGATCCTTCAAAACAGTAAATAGATAGGATTCCATCACATCCCCTTTTTTGATCTGATATAAAATATAATCATCCAAGGAAATCATCAATATTGTTTCATGATCCGTATTCATCGCATCTAAATACAGTTTCACATAGTCATTGCACGCCTTGATGGAGCGAATCAAATAGCAATCATAATATTCTTCAATTGCTTTTTCATAGACACTCACTACGTTATGAGCAAAAGTATGCATATCATATCCTTGCGCTTTTTCAATGGCAGCCAACGACATTTTCTGATGAACACTTTCCTCCATCGCTAAATAGGCATCGACTTTCTCCCCAAACTGTTCCGGTGTTTCAAAATAAAACCCAGTTTCATTTTCAATCACAAGATGATCCAATACTTCATCTTTTCGTGCAAAAATGCAAAGACCACTTGCCAATGCTTCAATAAAAGTCATTCCCTGAGTTTCAGAAGTCGAAGCACTAACAAAAGCATCACTGATCTGGTAGTAAACTGGTACTTCTTCTCGAGCCACTGCCCCCGTGAAAATGATACGCTCATCCAGTCCCAAACGATGCGCCTGTTTCTTTAGATCCTCCAAGGAAGGTCCACCACCCACAATCATGATCTTGCAATTTTCATTTTTAATATAAGCAGCTCCTTCGACAATGAAATCAATACTTTTTTCATTTGCGATTCTTCCCAAATAAGTAATCAATTTCGTCTCTTCACTGATATGATAACGCTCTTTTACTTCTTGCTGTTGTTCAATCGAAACATTTTCTTTTTTAAACTGGTCTAAGTTCAATCCCGTAGGAATGACATAGATTGGTCGAGTCACTCCATAACCAATGAGCTTTTCCTTCGTTTTTTCACTTGGAGCAATAATCCCTGATACCGTATTGCACAAATGGCGAGAAAGAGAATAGATTGCCATTTTACTCGCCTTTTCCACACCACTTAAATCAAAAATATTCACATAATGAGTGTAGTCTTCATACATCGTGTGATAGGTATAAACAATAGGAATATGCAACGAATGAGCCAACATTCTACCAAACATTCCCACCGTAAATTCTTGCTGTACATGAATAATATCCAAATGCAGTTTTTCAACCTCAGCCTTTACGGTAGAATGATAGGGTGTACTTAAAGTATAGCCATACAAACGCTTTAATTCCAATCCTGGCATACGAAGGACATTCCCTTCTCTTGTCGCATGGAGCGAATTCTTTTGTCCAGTAATGATATATACTTCATGCCCAGCAGCTTCAAGCCCCTTCTGTAAAGTCACAACAGAAGAGACGACTCCATTGATATCAGGAGTATAAGTATCAGTAAAAATACCTATTTTCATGTCAAACCTCCTTATTCATCTAGATAATCTTCTCTTTCAATCAAACTAGTCTTATTCTTATCAAAACGATGTTTCAATAACACAAATACAAATCCTCCTACCAAAATAATGATATGATAGGAAGCAAAACGCCATAAAATCATAATTGAATTTGTCGAAATACGATCAAACATAGTGGAAAAAATCAACATAAATGCAGCTTCTGTTCCCCCACTTGCTCCTGGAACAGGGAAAAACGCATTCGACACATAAACAAATGCCGACATGACAATAATATCAAATAGCATATTGCTTTTCACTGGTAATCCCATCATGAAAGCAATGAAATACGGCAATGAATAAAGCAAAGTGAAACGTATCGTATTTAATAAAATACATTGGAAAATCATTTTTTTCATTGTTTTGATTTTCTTGATTTCTTCTGTAAAAGAGGAAACTTGCGCATTCCACGCAACGACCATTTTATCTGGTTCTTTTACAAATCTTGTTTTTGATAGTAATTTCACTGCAATATCACACAACTTAGCAAATCCTTTTGGAAACGCAGCCATTGCAAATAAGACAACAATAACAGCACTATTAACCAAATAACCAATTAAAACCAAAATGAAAAAATTCGATTGCTCCGTATAATAATAATTAAATCGTAACAACATGAGTATACTCGTATAAGCAACCATGACACCTTGATAAATAATAAAATCAATCCAAAGAATACTTGCTCCATCACTGATTTTAATCCCTTGATTTTTCATGATATAGGCTTGTCCAAACTGACCTCCGGTTGCGCTCGGTGTCACACCGGAAAAAAACATTCCCACAAATGCCACATTCAGACCATCACGAAAACGATAATTCATTTTATTCTTACGCCCTAATATTTGGTAGATTTTACCAATCACCATAACATATCCAAAGCCATACAAAAGAATCGCAAGGAATGCATACCATTTCATATTGGAAAGCAATTCCATAACCTCATTAAAATTATCGCGCAATGCAAACCATAATGCAGCTACGGTAAGCAATAGTATCAATAAAAAATTGATTACATAATTTCGCTTTTTCATACTGTTCCCTAACTTTGCCTTTCACACTTCATCTCTCACTGCCAAAATACCAGTATCCTCTTTTCATTGGAACAGTTACATTGTCAGCACTTTCTCATAAACTTCCTTCAATTGTCTTCCTACCGCCTCAATACTTCTCTCTTCCGCTGTTTTTCTTCCTGCTTCTTTTGTTGGTGGAAGCTCTTTTTCAACCACTTGTTTTACCAATTCAGTAAACTCATCCACATTATTTCCTTTATAACAGTTGACTTTATCGATCATCCAAGGATCGAACACTGGAATATCACGTAAAATGACATTTTGATGGGAAGCCAACGCTTCTAACACAACGATTCCTTCCGTTTCTTCCTTGCTTGCGAAAAAGAATGCATCACATCCACTAAATGCCCCTTCAATAATAGCTCCTTTGACATAACCAGGAAAATACACATTACTAGGATGATCCTCTACGACAACATCACGAATATTTTTAGGAATGGAATAGAGAGGGGTATAACCAAACCAAATGAAACGATACTGCGGTAATCGCTTTGCCACCTCTACAAAATCCAATAGCCCTTTTCGATCAAAATAAAGGCCTACGCTAATGACTACTTTTTCCTCTTCTTTCAAGCTGAAATATCTACGAAAAGCGATTATTTTATCTTCATCATGATCAAAACGATTCAAATCAACGCCGTTGGAAATGGCCTGAATTGGTTGTGTCAAACCATATCCTTCTAATATTTTTTTGGAATACGGAGTTGGGGTTAAAATATAATCTCCTTCCGAATACACATTCATAATGACTTTCTTAAAGATTGGCGCAATCTGATTGGATAATACAAAGGAATTACGAAAATCTTCCTCTGTACTATGAGCGTGTACAACGACTTTTTTTCCTGCCTTCTTTGCCTTTTGAATTAATACAGAACTGTTAATTCCATAGGTATTCACATGCAAAATATCGTAATCATCACATTCCGGATCGGTGGTAAATTCAATGTTCTGAGACTTTAGAGCACTCATTTGATGTTTCATAGCTCTTCCAATTCCAGACGTCTTTATCATTTTTTCATTTTCAAAATACAATAGTACCTTCATAATGCCTCCATCTTAATTTCTATTATATCACATAATCGTTTTATTACCTATCCCAAAGAGAATAAGAGAAAATTAAGAATTTCTAACGTATTCATAACTTGTTTCTTACAAAGAAAAAACCGGATTACCGGTTTTCTCTTGATTAATTTCCTTTGTATGATTTGATCAACATTTCTTCCATATCTTTTACTAATGGAAGTCTTGGGTTTGCTGGAGAACACTGATCTTCATAAGCTAACATAGCAATATCATGAACAGAATCCATCCAAGTCTTTTCATCGATTCCCTGTCCGCCGAAGTTCATGTCGATACCAACTTCCTTACCTAAGTTAGCAACCGCTTGGGCGTAAGCTTCTACTCCTTCTTCCACTGTGTTGAATTTTAATCCTAACATAGCCGCAACAGAAGCATACTGCTTATCGGCTTTATAGAAGTTATATTTTGGCCAAGTTGATGTCTTATCTGGTCTTGTTCCATTATAACGAATCACATGTGGCAATAAGATTGCATTGGCACGTCCATGAGGAACATGGTGAACACCACCGATCTTGTGAGCCATAGAGTGACATACACCTAAGAAAGCATTGGCAAATGCCATACCTGCCATGGCAGAAGCATTGTGCATTTTTTCTCTAGCTTCAGGATCGTTTTTACCATTTTTAACTGCTCTTGGTAAGTATTCAAATACCATCTTGATTGCCTGTAATGCTAAACCATCCGTATAGTCACTTGCTAAAGTGGCAACTAATGCTTCCGTAGCATGAGTCAATACATCCATACCAGTATCGGCAGTAATGGAAGCTGGCAAATTCATTGTAAACGCTGGATCAATAATTGCTACCGAAGGAGTTAATGAGTAGTCAGCCAATGGATATTTCTTATTGTGTGCCTTATCCGAAATAACCGCAAATGGTGTTACTTCAGATCCTGTACCTGAAGTGGTAGGAATACATACTAACTGTGCTTTCTTTCCTAATTCAGGATAACGGAACGCACGCTTACGGATATCCATGAATTTCTGTTTCAGATCATTAAAGTCAACCTCTGGATATTCATAGAACAACCACATACCTTTGGCAGCATCCATACTAGATCCCCCACCTAATGCGATGATAACATCTGGAGAGAAGCTTCTCATTACTTCTACCCCTTTCTTAACGGTAGTGATATCTGGATCTGGTTCAACATCACAGAATAACTGATACTGTACTTTATTTCTTCTTAATCCTAACTGTTTTGTTACTTTATCAACGAAACCTAAGTCTACCATGGAACGATCCGTTACGATGAATACACGGTGCATTTCACGCATTTGTCTTAAATATTCAATTGAATCTCTTTCGAAGTAAATCTTTGATGGAATCTTAAACCACTGCATATTATTCTTACGTCTACCTACTTTCTTAACATTGATTAGGTTGACAGCACTAACGTTGTTGCCAACTGAATTTCTACCATAGGAACCACATCCTAATGTTAATGATGGTAAGAAGGAATTATATACATTACCGATACCACCAAATGTCGATGGTGAATTCCAGATGATACGAATTGCCTTGATACGTTTTCCATATTCTACGGATAATTCTTCATTTGCGGTATGGATTGCTGCCGAGTGTCCTAAACCACCAAATTCAACCATAGCTTCTGCCTTGTTGAATCCATCTTCCGTATTTTCTGATTTCAAAATTGCTAATACTGGAGATAATTTCTCTTTGGTTAATGGTTCATTTGGACCAACTTCTTTACATTCAACACAGATGATATTCGTTCTTTCAGGAACTTTGAATCCTGCCTGTTCCGCGATCCATGTTGCGGCTTTACCAACCACATCAGGATTTACTGTAACACGTCCTTCAAACATGTATTTCTCCAATAATTTCTTTTCTTCTGGAGTTGCAAAGTAAGCGTGGTAAGATTTCATTTCTTCACACATTTCTTTGTAGATTTCTTTATCGATGATCGCTGCCTGTTCAGAAGCACATATCATACCATTGTCAAATGATTTTGACATAATAATATCGTGTGCTGCTTGCTTAATGTTTGCTGTTTTTTCCACATAAGCAGGAACATTTCCAGCCCCTACTCCTAAAGCAGGTTTTCCACAAGAATAAGCGGCACGAACCATTGCGTTACCACCGGTTGCTAAAATAACTGATACACCATCGTGATTCATTAACGCAGTTGTTCCTTCCATCGAAGGTTTTACGATCCACTGAATACAGTTCTTAGGTGCTCCTGCTGCAATTGCTGCATCATAAACAACTTTTGCCGCTTGAATGGAACACTGTACTGCACTTGGGTGGAATGAGAATACAATTGGATTTCTTGTCTTTAAACAAATTAATGATTTAAAGATTGCAGTAGAAGTAGGGTTTGTTGTTGGAACGATACCACAAACAACACCAACTGGATCCGCAACTTCAACGATACCAGCTTCTTCATCTTCTGAAATTACACCACAAGTTTTCGTGTGGCGCATGTTATTCACTACATGTTCACAAGCAAACAAGTTTTTTGTTGCTTTGTCTTCAAACACACCACGTCCTGTTTCCTTGATTGCAGCTTCGGCTAAAACACCATGCTGGTCAAGAGCAGCAACACTAGCTTTGGCAACAATGTAATCTACCTGTTCTTGATCTAATTTTCTAAATTCTTCTAAAGCAACAAGTGCCTGATCAACTAATTTGTTAACCTCAGCAACCGCAGGGCTAACTTCTTCTTTTACTTCAACATTTTTTGCTTCTGTAATTTTTGCCATAAGGTCCTCCTCAACATAACTTGTGAATCATTTCACATGTTGTGGTTAAATATTATCATAATAGAATAATGGTTTCAACTAAATTGTGAATTTTTTTACAAGATATTTCTATTACTTTTGATGTAACCGATTACATTTATAAATTAAGAAAAAAAATCGAAAATACCCTTACTATTAAAGTTTTTTATGCTTTTTATCTTGCTCCCTTTCCATATAAAAAAGGAACCCTATGAAAGGATTCCTTCCCGTTTTTCTTACTGATCGTTAAACTCTTTAACTAGTTTTGCATAACGTTTCTTAGCATCTTCTTTTGTCTTTTCAAACATTTCATAAGCAGTTTCACCCTTCAGTTTTGGCAACTGAGAATAACGAGTTTCTGACATGATGAAGTCTAAGAACTTATCGTAATCTGGTTCTTTTGAATCCAGAGTCAATGGTTTTTCTTTTCTTGGATCAAAACGATACAAGTTGACATAACCACATTCTACCGCTTTTGCCTGTGTTCTTTGGTGATTTGATAATCCACCCTTAATACCGTGTTCCGCACATGGTGAATAAGCAATGATCAAAGATGGTCCATCATAAGATTCTGCTTCTTTAATCGCACGAATCGTCTGTAACTTATTAGCACCCATAGCGATACTTGCTACATAAACATGACCATAAGCCATAGCAATCTGTCCTAAATCTTTCTTAGCGGTTGGTTTACCACCAGCAGCGAATTTTGCAATACTTGCTGCCTGAGAAGATTTGGAAGACTGTCCACCGGTATTCGAATATACTTCCGTATCCAGAACTAATACATTAACATTTAGATCGTTTGCTAATACATGGTCTAATCCACCGTATCCGATGTCATAAGCCCATCCATCTCCACCAACGATCCAGATTGACTTGCTGACTAAATCTCTTTCGTATTTCAACAATTCTTTTACCGCTTCAATACTACTTGCTTTAACACCAGCAACGATAGCATCTTTCAATGCTCTTTCTTCTTCACGATTACCATGTACTTCTAGATATTTCGCAAATACTTCTTTCAATTCTGGTTCAACGACATCTAAATTCTTTTCCATGATATCAAGGATTGCTGCTTCCTTAAAGGTCTGAGCCAATGCCATACCATAACCATATTCTGCATTGTCTTCAAACAATGAGTTAGCCCATGCCACACCTTCTCCATTTTCATCGGTTACAAATGGTGTAGAAGGAGTTGAACTTGAGTAGATCATTGAACATCCCGTTGCATTAGCTACCATCATATCTCTACCAAATAATTGACTTACCAGTTTATAGTATGGTGTTTCCCCACAACCTGGACAAGCACCACTGACTTCGAAGTATGGTGTCATAAACTGGGATTCTTTAATTAAATTAGCTGCGTGATATCCTAATTTTGGTTTTGTTTCTTTATACAAGTAGTCTGCCAATGGAGCTTGGTCTAACTTCTGCTTGATATCTACCATCTGCAATGCTTTATTTCCTGCTTTACCTGGACATTCAACCACACATAATCCACATCCAACACAGTTATCTGGAGATACTTGAATACGATACTGGAATTCTTCGCAACCTTTACCCATTGCTTTAATTGATTTGAATTCCATTGGTGCATTCTTCACTTCTTCTTCACTCAACATAAATGGACGAATCGTAGCATGTGGACATACATAAGAACAGAATCCACACTGGATACAGTTTTCAGGAATCCATGTAGGTACTTGAACCGCAATGGTACGTTTCTCTTCAAAAGATACGTTATTTCGGATGGAGCCATCTAATAAGTTGTATTTTGTAAACGCACTAACTGGCATATCATAACCTTCTAGACGGTTAATAACTTCCACATGGTTATCAAAATAATCGTCACCTGTTACTCTGTGATTTACATTGTATGGTAATTCAACCCATGCTGGATCAACAGCAACTTCAACCAATCCTGCTTTTCCTTCATCAATTGCTTTGTAATTCAGTTGAACAATTTCGTCCCCCTTCTTACTGTAGGATTTCTTTGCTGCTTTCTTCATTAGATCCACTGCGATATCATAAGGCATGATCTGTTCATTTAACGCAAAGAAAGCGCTCTGTAAAATCGTATTTGTTCTTCTTCCCATACCGATTTTAGCAGCAATTTCTGTCGCATCAATGATATAGAATTTCGCGTGTTTTTTCGCTAATTGTACTTTCATACGATTTGGCATCTGATTTACGATTTCATCTTTCGAGAAAGTAGTATTCAATAAGAAAGTACCACCATCCTGTAAACTCTTTAACATGTCATACTTAAACATATAAGCATCTAATGAACAAGAGATGAAATCGGCGTTATTTACATAGTAGGTAGAACGAATTGGAGAATGTCCAAAACGCAAATTACTACGAGTAACACCACCCGCTTTTTTTGAGTCATAAGCAAAATAAGCCTGAACGTACTGATCGGTATTATCTCCAATAATCTTAATCGAGTTCTTATTTGCCGATACGGTACCATCGCTTCCTAATCCCCAGAATAGGCAAGAGGTGTAATCTTTTTCTACATGGAAATCTGGATCTTCACTTAATGATAAATGTGTCACATCATCGTTGATACCAATGGTAAATTCTTCTTTTGGTGCATCTTTTGCTAATTCATCATAAACCGCTTTGATCTGAGAAGGTGTTGTATCTTTACTTCCCATACCATAACGGCCACCAATAATGGTTACATCATATCCTTTTAATGCACTTAATACATCTAAGTATAATGGTTCTCTTGCTCCCATTTCTTTAGTACGGTCCAATACAGCAATCTTCTTAACGCTTTTTGGCAGAACAGCAGTTAAATATTTCGTTGAGAATGGACGGTATAAGTGAACCTTGATAACCCCAAGCTTTTCGCCTTTTTTAGCTAATGTATCAATGGTTTCTTTAATACATTCCGTAACAGAACCCATCGCAATAATGATACGTTCTGCTTCTGGATCTCCATAATATGTGAATGGAGCATACTCTCTTCCTGTATGCTCAGATACTGCTTTCATATAATCAGCAACGATATCTGGAATCTTATTATAGTGTTCGTTCTGAGCTTCTCTTCCTTGGAAGAAAATATCATCATTTTCAGCCCCTCCACGAGTTACTGGATTTGTGTGTGGATTTAATGCATTTGCCTTAAAACGTTCCAACGCTTCCCAATCTAACTGATCTTTTAAAAACTCATAATCCATTACTTCTACTTTCTGGATTTCATGAGATGTACGGAAACCATCAAAGAAGTGGATAAATGGTACACTTCCTTTAATCGCTGCTAAGTGTGCTACACCAGCTAGGTCCATTGCTTCCTGTACGGAATGAGAAGCTAACATACAGGCTCCGGTCTGACGACATGCATAGATATCTTCATGATCACCGAAAATATTCAATGCACGGCTAGCCAATGCACGAGCTGCTACGTGAATAACACCTGGTAAACATTCTCCAGCCAACTTATAAATATTTGGAATCATTAACAACAAACCTTGCGATGCTGTGAATGTTGTTGCTAAAGTTCCCCCTTGAAGTGCTCCGTGAACCGCACCTGCAGCTCCACCTTCGGATTGTAATTCGCTTACTTTTACTTTCTGTCCAAAGACATTTAAACGTCCTTGTGTTGCCCATGCATCTACGTTTTCTGCCATTGGAGATGATGGGGTAATTGGATAGATCCCTGCAATTTCTGTTAATGCATAGGCACTATGTGCCGCTGCGGTATTTCCATCCATAGACATGAATTTCTTTTCCATCGAGAAAAAACCTCCTTTATTCATATATCCTATCTTATTATAGACTCATTTACTTTGAAATGAAAGGGGTTTACCTAAATTAGACAAGAAAAAAACAACCCTTTTTTTCTTAATATTTTACAATCCGGCCCTCACTTTTTCTTTCAAAAACCAAAAAAGTCCTTCACAAAAAAATGCTTTTCGTCAAGGACAAATAAAGTTACACGCATCGTTTTATTTGATGAAAATACAACACCATTTTCACCACTTTTAACAATGGTAACGAGAATTAAATAATATAATTGATACGATCCATCCAATTGATCACAATCACATCATGGAAATCATTACGTACCCATAAAACTGCTTCGTCCGTATGATCCACTCCATCTACGCGATAGGTTACCATATTCACAGGATCCACTTCATAAATCGTATATTCACCATCGCTAACATCAATATACTGCATATAATTATTTTCTTTGGTCAACGTGTAGTAGCGCACACCACTAGCTCCTCCTACATAGATTTCAAAAGAACCACCATCCGGCATTACTAATTCGTCATTGCCGCAACGACCTGCCACTCGTTTTGAAATTCGTATCTTATTGTCCTTGGAAGAGCCATTGCAACGACGACGATTGATAATGCTAACATTGACGGTTTCATCACCGACAAATACATAACCATCCTCTTGCCGCACACCATTCACTTCAAAAACGACATCATAACCACTTAAAACATCTTCATAAATATTGTAGTAGCCCATCGAAATATCATCCAATGTGATCGAAAAATCATTGTCATCATTTAAATGATATGGTTGCGAGCGATATCCTTGAATACGAATCGTAAATTCTGCATCTTGATTCGGTCGATATAATCTACCATCTTCTTCCATCCATTTTTCAATATGCAAAATTGCTTGGCATGAATCATCATCCAAATCTTGACAATTATCCTGCGTCCTATCATCGCAATCATGATTTTGTTCACAGTCACAATCTTGATTGCTGTCCCCATCTCGTTCACGATTACAATTTCCATTATCATTTTCTAAATTGATGATACGTACATCGTGATCTTCATCCATGCGAACGCTAACCTCTTCTACTTCTCTACCATCGACTTCATAAATCACATTATCCACATCCATTTCCTCTAGTGTAAACACATCGTGCCGATTTCCTTCCAACATCTTGCAGAAATGATTTTCACAAGCTAATGTTAATTCTCGGCAAGCATAGCGATCTTTTACAACCACTGTAAAATTCTCATCATAATTTGGTTTTACTAAACGACCATTCACAAGTTTCCATTTACAAATTCTTAAAAGATGGGTACCATTGCACATTCGATTGCGCACAATGATCGTATTTTCACCATCAACAGTGATGATTCCTCTCTCTTTCCATTGCCCATCAACCACAAAACTGACCTCAAAATCATCCTTTTTCTTTTCGTTTACTTCATAGGTACCAAAGGCAAGATCTTCCAAAATTGCATGATAATGATTTTGTGGACTCAACGTAACCGTTTTTTCAAAATCTCGACCACGAACCCGCACATAGAAAGTTTCCTCACTATCCACACCATTACCACACGCATCCATTACCTTTTTTTCGATATGAAGCGTTCCTAGTCGACAGGAATTATGATTGATAATGCGCACTTGATGAAAATCGCAATGTTCAAAATCAAAGCATGCTCTTCCGCAAGTGATGCCATCCACATCATAGCTGACATTTTCTTCCTCTTTTTCATAAACACAATATTGTTCATTGCACAAATGCTCTAGTTCCACACAATAGCAGTTATTGCGATTCAATGCATAATAGCGTTTCATAGAACAGGACTCTACGACCACATGAAATTCTCCTTCTTGCGGCTTTGCGATACCATTTCGTGTTTCTATATACTTACAGATCCTTAACGTATTACTGCTGCAATTCATCTTTTTTCCTCCTGTCAATAATCGTAACTTTTATGATTTCGTTCTGCTTCGTAAATAGGATTTCACGATTGGGATAATAATACGCAAAATCATCAATATCACTACTGAGGAGTAACTTTCCATCAGCGATATGATCCACACGCAGGTGTCCTTTCTTTTGCCTGAGATAAATGGTATAACAATCACGATAGCCATGTTCCTCAACCAGTGATACTTGAATCTGATTCACAATTTCACTTTCCACTTCAATTAACAGCCTGCCATGGGAACGGCATAAACATTCATCTCTATCCACAACGATTGCCTCCTACTCTATCTTCATAATATGAACACAGGATAATTTATGTTAGGCGGATTTATCATTTTTATCAAAAAGCCGACAAAAAAAGAATAGAGTTTTCTTTCTCTATTCCTTTCTCAATCTTGTTATTTGTTAGCTGGCTCCCATTTGCAACGTACGGGAGAAACAATTGCCTCTTCTTTTTTCAGTTCTTTCATTGCTTTATCTACCTCTTTACGATCCAAACCCGATAACTCAGCAATTTTTCCTGCATTTAATGGTTCTCCTGCTTCACGCATTACTTGTAATACTTTTTCTTTATTTTCCATGTTAATTCCTCCTGTTCTATTATTATAGCAGAGAAAGTTATTTTTATCCTTCCATTTGCTACTAAAGCTGACGTAATCCTTCTTCCAGTCCTGTCTTGCTGGAAGTTTTCTCGTCCACCTGTTTTATGATCTTAGCAGGGCATCCTGCAACCACAACACCAGCAGGTACATCTTCAATCACAACTGCTCCAGCAGCTACTACCGATCCCTGACCAACACGACATCCTTCAATGACAACCGCATTCGCTCCAATTAACACATCATCTTCCACAATGACCGGTGTTGCACTCGCTGGTTCAACGACCCCTGCCAATACCGTTCCAGCACCAATGTGACAATTTTTCCCAACGATCGCTCGACCGCCTAGAATGGCACCCATGTCAATCATGCTCCCTTCGCCAATGACGGCTCCTATATTAATCGTCGCGCCCATCATGATTACCGCATTATCGCCAATCTCTACTTGATCACGAATGATGGCACCCGGTTCAATACGAGCATTGATTCCTTTCATATCTAACAATGGAATTGCCGAATTACGACAATCATTTTCCACATAATAGTCCTCAATTTCGTCTTGGTATTTTTCTAACAATGGTTTGATTTCCTCCCATTCCCCTACCAAAATTGGACTTTTCTTACATCCAAATTGACGAATCGGTGAAAAATCAAGTTTCTCATTCGCTTTTACATATACCTTTACCGGTGTTTTCTTTTTCGCATCTCTGATAAATTGGATAATCTCCTGTGCTTCCATCTCTAAACCTCCTACGATTTCCAATGTCTTGTCCCCTTAGTTTCTCCAGTTACTTTGAGAATAATACATCATTCATACAATAAAGTCCAGCTTCGCGCTCAAGCAAGAAAGAAGCCGCTTTGATCGCACCATTGACAAATATATTTTTTGAATGCGCTTCATGTTTGATTTCTAGCACTTCATCTTCCCCTGCAAAGATGACACTATGTTCTCCAACAATGGTACCTCCACGTACCGCATGTACCCCAATTTCTTTGGCTCTCTTGCTCATTCCATGGCGCCCAAATACCTCTTCATATTGGTGATCTGGATTCATCGCAGCAACCAACATTTTTGCCGTTCCACTTGGTGCATCCACTTTCTTATTATGATGTTTTTCAATTACTTCAATATCAAAACTATCTTCTAAAATTGGTGTAATTTGCTTTAACACCTCTTCAAACACGGTAATCCCAAGCGAGAAATTTGCGGTATAAACGATAGGATGCTTCTTACCTGCTTCTTTGATTCTTGCAACTTGCGCCTCCGTATAACCCGTAGTCGCAATGACAATAGGAGTATTCGTCTGTTCAATATAATTTAATATCATATCCAAATAACTGGGATGAGAAAAATCGATAATGACATCAAAAGGCGAAGTAATTTGATTCAAATCGTCCAACATTCCAATACTCACAATTCCAGCGACTTCATGTCCTCCAGCCAATAGTTTCTTCTCTACCAACTGACCCATTGTTCCATAACCAACCAATGCTACTCTCATATTAATCCAACACCTTCATCGTTTCTTTTAATTTCGCTAAATTTGCCTCACTCATTTCATGCAACGGCAAGCGATATCCACCAACGTTCATTCCAAGAAGGTTCATTGCAGCCTTCACTGGAATTGGATTTGGTTCAATAAACAACGCATTGATAAAATCCAAATAACGCAATTGCAAATCCAAAGCACGCTGGGTTTCGCCATTTAAGAAAGAAACAACCATTTCATGCGTTTCTTCCGGCAATATATTGGCCACCACTGAGATAACGCCACTTGCTCCTAATGATAACGCCGGTACGATCATATCATCATTTCCCGAATAGATTTGGAAAGAATCACTTGCCAAACGTGCTATTTTTGCCATATAGGAAATATTTCCACTCGCTTCTTTGATCGCTGCAACATTAGGGTGCGTACACAAACGTTTTACTACCTCATAAGAAATCGAACATCCCGTTCTGCCCGGTACATTATAAAGAATTAATGGGGTATGAACCGCATCGGCAACGGTTTTAAAATGCATATACATACCTTCTTCATTTGCCTTATTATAGTAAGGAGCAATGACAAGCAAAGCATCCGCTCCCATCGCTTCGTATTTCTGACAATATTTCACCATAGTGGCAGTGCAGTTACTTCCCGCTCCTACATAAATAGGAATTCGCTTATTCGCTTTTTCAATCGCATACTGAACAACACTGTCATCTTCTTCATGTGTCATCGTTGGTGTTTCTCCTGTCGTACCTAAAATCAACAATGCATCCGTTTTGTGGGCAATATGGAATTCCACTAACTCACCAAGCTTCTCAAAATTGACACTGCCATCTTCGTGAAATGGCGTAACCAATGCGACAATACTACCTTTTACTAACATATTATTTTACCTCCTGATAATCATACATTCCGACTGCTGTTTTCTGTGCCGGACCTTCCATTATTACTTCATCATTGACGATTGAGATTCGCAATACTCCGAGTTCTAAATGAACATTGACCGGTGAAGAAACCTTTCCAAAATCATTGGCTAACACAACACTAGCGCAGCATCCGCTTCCACATGCTTTCGTTAAACCAACGCCCCTTTCATAAGTCATCACACGCATATTGTGTTCTCCCATGATTTCCACAAAATTGACATTTGTTTTCTCTTTGAATAAAGGGTGGAAACAAATTTTCTTTCCCTCTTCTTCACAATTGATACTATCGAGCGAATCAACAAAAACCACCGTATGGATCGTTCCCATAAATAAGCTTCCCACGGTGAATCCTTCCAATTCGTATTCCTTAATATCAAAAATGTATTTGCTCAAATGTAATTTTTCGATATCAAAGCTTGGTTTTCCCATATTCACCTTCGCTTTAAATTTTCCTTCGTCTTTGATTTGAATCATCATCGTTCCTGCCATCGTCTCGACTGGAAAACAATCCCGATCCACCATTTTTTTATCCCAAACATATTTCGCAAAACAACGGATGCCGTTACCACACATAGGAGCACGACTACCATCCTGATTATAGAAAATCATCTCTAAGGGGTGTTGTTTCACAATGATCATACCATCGGCACCAATACCGGCATGAATGTCACAAACGGATTTAGCTAAAGCAGGAAACTGATATTGTTTCACATCTTCATAATCAAACAGAATAAAGTTATTTCCACAACCATGATATTTTTCAAAAGGAATCATCATACCACCTCCATCACATCAAGACGCATCTGATCTTCGTAAGTTTCTCCACGCAACACCAAACGAGCCTTCCCCTGTTTTGCAAATACAACCGGTAAACGATTCAAACGATTATAGTTGCTTGCCATCGTATAACCATAGGCACCAGTTGAATAAACAACAATGATATCACCGCTTTCAACTTTCGGAAGTTTTGCTCCATGAATGATGATATCTCCACTTTCACAACACTTACCCGCAATCTCATAAGTCTCGCTCTTAGCTTCTCCCATTTTATTTGCAACATCACAAGCGTATTTTGCTTCATAAAGCGCTGGTCGAATGTTGTCTGCCATACCGCCATTAATAAACACAAATTCTTTGTTCTGTGTCTTTTTTGTAAAACCAGCCTGATACAACGTATACCCAGCTTCCGCAACAATGCTTCTTCCCGGCTCCATACATACCTTTTTTAACGAAATTTGATGCACTTCGCATTGTTCTTCAATCGCTTGGATCAAAGTTTGGCACATCAACGGCGTAGGGGTAGGCTTATCTTCTTCGGTATAAACAACACCATAGCCTCCACCAATATTCAAAACATCACAATGAATATCATATTCGGTTTGCATTTTTTTGATAAAAGCAATCATTTTTGCAATGGCGCTAACAAATGCTTGTCGCTCAAAAATCTGAGAACCGATATGACAATGGAAACCATCCCACTGCACATAATCACTGTCGTTCACCTTAGCAATCATTTTCGCAATCTCAGCTTCCTTTTCAATACTGATTCCAAATTTGGAATCATTGGTTGCCGTCATAATAAATTCATGGGTATGTGCCTCTACTCTAGGATTGATACGAATCAAAACATGCACCGGCACTTGCATCGCATCGGCCTTTTCGATAATGGTATCCACTTCATACATATTATCGATCACGATGGTTTTCACACCATAAGCTAACGCCATTTCCAATTCTTCCATCGTCTTATTATTCCCATGGAAATAAATATTTGCAGGATCAAATCCAGCCATTTTTGCGACGTGCAATTCCCCACCGCTAACAACATCCAAACAGCAATCTTCCTGCATGACCTTTTTCAACATCTGCGTACAAGTAAACGCTTTGGATGCATAAATTACATCACACGAAAAGTGGGAACTTTTAAAATTCTCTTTATACTCCCTTAACTTATTTTCTATCATTGCTTCATCATAAACATAAAGAGCAGAACCAAACTGCGATTGCAGTTCATCGCATCGTACACCACCAATTTTTAACATATCACCCATATCATTTCCTCCTTAAAAAGAAACAGCCAATAAGGATACCTTACTGACTGTGTTTCATATCATTAAGATAGCACTCCTACAAATCGTAGACAGTAATACAGATCTTAACTGCACTACCATACATCATTCATGCCTTCCTGATGCATTCGGCGGATGCCCCTTCGCAATGGCTCTTTACGAATGCCTTCTCACACATTACTGTTGACCCTCCGCGCCTCTATCATGATTTACTTGTTGTTATTAGTTTATCACAATTATTTTCTACATACAATAGCGATTTGCCTTAGTGTTTTTTTGGCAAACACAAAGTAATAGCATTCGGTAATAGTTGAATGGTAGGATTGATTACCTGATAGATTTCTCCATCTGCATTCAATAAAATAGGATGATCCGATAATATTTGCAGCGATTTCACTTGTCGCAAAGAAACCAAGTCCCGATACGAAAGATGCCCTCCTGTTTTATATTTTTTTGACAAACGAAGAATCGTCATTCTCGCCACCTTTTTAATCAAACAAACATCGATCCATCCATCATTGAAAATCGCATTGGGAGAAGGATGAAAACCTCCCCCATAACACGTCCCATTACATGCCACAACAAAAGAGTAAAATTCTCTTGCCAATTTTTTTCCATCCAAAAGCAACGTATATTCTTCTCCTAATTCTTTCACAAAACTATATAATAAAGAAAGATAATAGGGAATGGCTCCTTTCGCAAATGGCAAAGTTTTAAAATGTTCCACATTTTTCGCAATGCTAACATCCAAGCCTGCCGATAACGTATTAATTGCTACAAAATCATGACACTGCAATAAATCACACGACGAAAAACACGGATTCAAATAATTGGAAAGATCTAAAAAATCATCCTTTTCATAATCTTTGAGACATTTTATAAAATCATTTCCTGTCCCAATAGGAAAGATTGCTAATTTCGCATTAGGATAGTGATACATACCATTTACCACCTCATGCAATGTGCCATCTCCTCCACAGGCATAGAAACAAAGATCAAGTCCGGTTCTCGCATACTCTTTTGCAATCCTTGTCGCATCATGGCGTCCTTTGGTCTCTTCAATCACATAATCATACGCACCAAAGGTTTTCCCAATTTCTTCTTTTAACTGATGTATGGAATATTTTCCTGCTTTTGGATTCAAAATAAATACATGTTTCATACGATTACCCTTCTACTTTTTTAGTATAAGATGAAAAACCATTACTTTCAACAAAATCAGTTGCGAACGTACAAAACAAATGCTACCATGATAAAAACAAGGAGTGATTGGAATGAAATATTGTAGTGAATGTGGCCATGAGTTAATGGAAAAAGAATGCGGGATCGATGGCAAAATACCTTACTGTCCCACCTGCAAAGAATTTCGTTTTCCTTTATTCAGTTCCGCGATTTCTTCCATTACTTTCAATCCTGACCATACCAAAGTATTATTGATACAACAATATGGAAAAAAAAGCAATGTCTTGGTTGCCGGTTATATCAACAAAGGAGAAAACGCCAAAGAAACGCTACTTCGCGAAATGAAAGAAGAAGTTGGACTGACTGTAATTGATGCCATTTATAATGATAATGTCTATTTTGAAAAGAGTGAAACATTAATCCACAACTACATTACGACCGTTGCTAGCGAAAACTTCACACTCACGGATGAAGTGGATAGCGCCCAGTGGTTCTCTTTAGAAGATGCTGTTCAAATGATCAAACCAAATTCCTTAGCAAAAGATTTTCTATTTCGTGCTTACCATAAATTAAATCTTACTACGAAATTATTCCACTATGAAAAAGAACGCATTTATCTCAATGACAGTGAAGATCATCTCGTCGCTGAAATTACTTTCCCCTATCGAAATCAAGTTCATCAAATCAATCACACATTTGTCGATCCTTCTTTGCGTGGTATGGGAATAGCAGGAAAGCTTTGTGAAGAAGCCTATCGGATGATAAAAAAAGAGAACAGAACAGCGAATGCTGTCTGTTCCTATGCCATTCATTGGTTTGCTTCTCATCCAGAAAAGCAAGATATTTTAATATAGCAGCTAAGCTGCTTTTTTATAGTGCTTTGATATCTTCCATCAACGCAATCACATCCTCTTCTTTGGTTGCCCAAGAACATACGAATCGCATTGCTGTTTGTGTCGCATCCACATCTTCCCATTTTTGAAACCGATATTTTTTCGACAATTCTGCGATCCACTCCTTTTTTAGAATAGGAAAAATCTGATTGGTACTTGTTTTTATAAAGAAAGAAATGCCTTTTTCTTCCATCGCTTTCTGTAATTTCTGTGCCATTTCATTCGCATGGTTTCCATGTTTCAAGAACAAATCCTTTTGAAACAAAGTAAGGAATTGGATTCCTAATAACCATCCTTTTGCCAACATACCCCCTCGCTGTTTGATCATATAGCGGAAATTGTTTTTTAACGCATCATTAACAATCACCACTGCTTCTCCAAACAGAGCTCCATCTTTGGTTCCACCTAAATAAAATACATCACAAAGATGACACAAATCTTCGAGCGCTAAAGTATTGTCTTTCGCACTAAGAGCATTTGCCATACGGGCACCATCCATGAACAGATACAATCCAAGGCGTTGACATTCCTCATAGATTTCTTGCAATTCCTCTTTTTGATAGATAGTTCCGATTTCTGTCGCATTCGAAATATAAACCATGGCTGGTTTTACCATGTGTTCATCGCTATGGATACGCACCGCTTTACGAATGTCCTCTACCGTAATCTTGCCATCTTTCCCTGGCATCGCTACCACCTTATGTCCCGTTGCTTCAATCGCACCCGTTTCATGAACATTGATGTGACCACTTTCGACCGCAACCACTGCCTCATAAGGACGAAGCATGGAAGCAATGATCGTTGTATTCGCTTGCGTACCTCCCACTAAAAAATGAATATCACAATTTTCATATTGCAATTTTTCTTGGATCGTTTTTTTTGCTGTTTCACTAATCTCATCCATTCCATATCCTACCTGCTGGATGCGGTTGATTTCCCATAATGCTTGCAAAATTTCATCGCAAGCACCTTCACTATAATCATTGTTAAAACTAATCATCTTATCTCTCCTTTTATCGTATAAAATTGGTCATCACTGACGTTTCACTCTCTGGCAATACAATTCCATTCTGCTTCCCTAGCGCAATGCATTTTAAAAGCCAAGCCATATTATTGCCTAACGTTCGCATGGTCTGTAATCCTTCTTCATCCTTCTCTACATCGTCTGCTACGCTTCCATGCACCATATTCCAATATTGAGAGGAAACGATTGGCATATTAGAAATGGTAAAATACTTGTTGATTTGTTCAAACGCAGCGGTTGCCCCTCCTCTACGACAGCTAACAACCCCAGCCGCCGGTTTTCCTCGCATTACGGTTTTTCCTGCCGCATAAAAAACGCGATCCATAAAGGACGACAAGTTGCCATTCATACCAGCATAATAAACAGGAGTACCAAAGACAAAGCCATCCGCTTGCGATGCCGAAATAATAAACTCATTTACCAAATCATCAAAGACACAGCGATGCGATTGCTTACATCCACGGCAAGCATTGCACCCCTTCACGCCTTGGTTTCCTAACCAATAAATTTCAGTTTCAATTCCATTTTTCTTTAACGATACGCTTACTTCTTGTAACGCACGATTTGTACATCCCTTTTCATGGGGACTACCATTCACTAACAGCACTTTCACCTTATTACCTCTCTTCTTTATTTGCTTAACCATCTTTCGCTTTTCTTTCAAGTATTTTTTATTGAAACCGTTCTTCTATTCCATCACATCAAGAATCGCAATTGACATCGCTTCATTTAAAAGTGGACTCTCCCAACAACCACTCGCAATACACATCGCCGCATGTTCGATTTCCCCAGTGAAATCACTTTGCATATCGACAACGATTTCTTGTTTTGTTTCCCCTTGATAGAGAATCGCACGATTTCCTTTCCAATAAGCAGGAATTTCAAAATATCCTTTGGTTCCATAAAGAAATCCATATCCTTTATTTTCTACCTCTTGTAACCAACTACTTTTGACATTGGCACAAATCCCATTTTGATAACGAATCAAAGATTGAAAATAGAAATCGCAGTGATAATCTTCATAATTTTTTTTGACACAATAATGCTCTTTTATCGGCGAATTTGCAAAATAATGAGCAAAACAAATAGGATATACCCCAACATCAAGAGCGCTTCCTCCATTCTTTTGGAATACCCAATGATTTTTTTGATATTTCATTTTACGAATGTCGTATTGATATTCGGCACTGATGGCATAGAAATCTCCTATCGCACCATTTTCGATCATCCATTTTACTTTTTCTAATAAAGGAGAGAAAAAGGTTTTTTCCGCTTCCATCAAGAAACAATGCTGCTTTCTCGCATAAGCAAACAAAGCCTTCACTTCTTTTTTACTTGCCACCATTGGCTTTTCGCAAATCACATGCTTATGATGTTTTAACGCCTCCATGATTTGCTCATAATGGACATGATTGGGGGTACTTAAATATAATACATCCACATGGTTATCACGATATACTTCTTCATAACTAGTATAAATTTGATCCGCCCCAAATTTCTTTTGATACGCCAAAGCTTTTTCTTTGCTACTACTTAGAAATCCATATAAATGCATCGTTTCAGCAAACTGGCATCCTTTCGCAACGCGTTCACTAATATAGCCCAAACCACAAATGACCATATTTATCATAGCATCACTTCCTTTTACATCTATTATACAAAAGAAATAATAAGTCGCCTATCCAATTTCATCTTTTCCATTCAACACTTATTAACAATAAACACATGACACACAAAAAAAGAAGGTTTCGCAAAGGAATGAAACCCTCTTTGTCAGATTTCATAGATTATTTATCCATTACTGGTTGGAATATATGGTCGAATAGCATCTGCTAAATTATGAATGTTGCGGGTTTGAATATATACGGTTCCATTCCCTCTAAATTCGTTAACGATTCCTTCGCCCGAAGTAAAGCCAAACGTACCGGAAGCAATCTTAATTTCATAAGAAAGATTGGCGTCCCATGCAACTACATGCTCATTATCAATTATCATTGGGCGATCACTACTTACTTCAATTGGTAAAATATCACCAAAAGAAGAAACGATAACATCTCCAACCCCTTTTGTCTGCATTACGAAAAAGCCACCCGTACCAGCGAAAAATGCTTTTCCAATCGATTGCGAATGCATTTCATAATTAACACTGTTGTCACACGCAACGAAGGCCCCGGTATTCAAATAGTATTGAACTCCATTTCCTACGGGAAGGCAAGTCAGTTTTCCTGGTGTTGCAGGTGCAATCCCTACCATTGCTCGACTACTTGTTCCTGTGGCATGTGTGATAAACATACTTTCGCCACTGGTTATGCTTCTACCAATCGCACTTAACACTCCACCAAAACCTTTCTTTTCGCTGTTTACCTTTCCTTCTAATAGAACATCCGACATGTAAACCATAGATCCTCTTTCTAATTTAATGGTTTCATTATTTTCTAATGCTACTTCCAACAATGGACAATCCGAATCTCCTTTTATTTTATAACGCATATAACGCACCTCCTATCGTTATTGTAACATTATAATAATAGAGAAAAAAGTAACTTTTATCATTTTCAATCGAACAATCCTCTAAATTTTTCATACCATGTTTTCTTATAAAAAGGCGTAATCCCATTCTATGAGATTCCACCTTTGTTTCACTTTATTTATATTTTACCGTATTGTTTTCTTCTTATTTAATCACAGCAGAGAAACGTTTTGCAATGTTTTGTGGACGAGTAATAGCTCCTCCCACCACAGCACAATAAGCACCAGCATCTAATACCGCTCTTAAATCTTCTGGCGTATTGATCTTACCTTCCGCAATCACAGGAATATCCAAATCAGCAACCAAGCGTTTGATCAATTCGATATTTGGTCCTTCTACGACTTCACTGTATGGAGTATAGCCACACATCGTTGTCGATACACAATCAAAACCAATACGCTGTGCTTCAACACATTCTTCATAAGTAGAGCAATCTGCCATTGTTTCAATACCGTGACTCTTGATATAAGCTACTAAATCTTCTAGCTTTTCCCCGTGTGGACGAGTACGATTTGTCGCATCTAATGCAATCATATCACAACCAACAGCCAATAATTCATCCACTTCTTTTTTGGTTGGTGTAATATAAATTTCAGAATCATCATAGTTACGTTTTACAATACCAATAATCGGTAAATCCGTATTTTTCTTAATTTCTAAAATATCCGCCATGCTCTGTGCACGGATTCCGCTTGCTCCTCCTTGTGTTGCAGCCAACGCCATTCTTCCCATGATAAAAGGAGAATGTAGCGGTTCATCAGGCAAAGCCTGACACGAAATGATCAATTTTCCTTTAACTTCATTTAACATAATCTCATATCCTTTCTTAACTACATCAATATCATATCACATTATAGAAAATTTATCTTACTCTCTTTTAGTTTCTTTTTCATTTTCCCATCTAAATGAGAATCACAAATTAAAGTATCCACTGCTGATAATGGTGCATAACTATAATTGCCACTCCGATAAAATTTGGTTGCATCCATACAAACATAGGATAATGTGGAATGAGAAATAACACATTCTTTCACCAATCCATCTTCCAAATCAAATGTCATTAAAGAAGAAAATGCAGCGTCTACCCCAAGCGTACCAATAAAACTTCTATCAAAATGATGTTTCTCAATAATTTGAATTGTCATTGCCCCTACAAAGCCATTCAGTTCCTGATTAACATTTCCACCTGTACCAATCACACTTAACAACGGATTCTTAGCGAGGATCTGTAAAATATCAATCATATTAGAAACAATGATACAACGTTTTTTTCCACTCGCCAACCGTTGCGCCAAATAGATATTGGTGGTTGAAATATCCAAAAAAATCGTTTCCCCGTCTTCGATTAAATCATACGCTTTTTGTGCAATTTCTTGCTTCGCTTCGGCTTCTTTGTCTTTACGAGATCCTACATTTCGAGGAAATACTTGCACCAAAGCCGTCGCTCCTCCATATTCTCTTCGCAATAAGCCTTGCTTTTCTAACTGTCTTAAATCCTTACGAATACAATCTTCACTAACACCAAACAACTCACTCATAGTTTTTACTTTGACTTTGCCATCCCTATGTAATCGCTGTAAGATTTCTTCATGTCGTTCACTAGTAAACATAAAGATCCTCCTTTTACTTGTTACTTCTATTATACACACTTTTTTAACAAAATCAGGACAAAACAATAAATATCAATAAAAAATAGCGAAAATAACGCTTGCAAAACAATAACAAACGATATAAAATAATAACGAACAAGAAACGAGGTGGATTCATGTTATCAAAACGTAATAAAGCAATCAAAAATAGTTTATTTGAAGAAAAAAGAGTCGTATCTTTGGAAAGAGCAATTTTGTATACCGAAAGCTTTCAAGCTAGTGAAGGAGAAAACATCGTTGTACGAAGAGCAAAAGCATTGCGTCACATCCTAAGAAATCACGTTATCGTCTTGGACGACTATGATCTATTAGTAGGAAATCGCAGTGAAAAACCAAGAAGTGGTGTCATCTCTCCAGAAATGTCTCCTTATTGGATTCTGGATGAATTAGATATGTTTGAAACTCGTCCACAAGATAAATTTTGTATGAGCGAAGAAGACAAAAAATACTATCGTGAAGTACTCTATCCTTATTGGGCTGGCAAATCATTAAAAGACTACTATAATCATCATGTCTCAAAAGAAGTCAAAGATGCCGTTGCAACAAAAGTAATTGCGATCAATCAAACTGATAAAGGACAAGGACACATCATTCCCGACTATGAACTATTGTTGAACAAAGGTTGGCAAGGAATGCTAGAGGAAGTAACTTCTTTGTTAGAAAAAGAAAGTGACAACCATTTTTATCAAGCGAGCGTCATTTGTTTAAAGGCCGCCATTGAGTATACCCTTCGCTATGCTGATTTGGTTCATGAAAAATGGCTATCTTGTGATAATGATCAAAGAAAAAGTGAATTAGAAGAAATGGAACGTATCTTAAGAAAAATCGCCTATGAAAAACCAGATACTTTCTATGAAGCGATTCAGTTATTTTGGATTGCCTGCGTCATCTTTCAACACGAAAGCAATGCTTCTTCGATTTCCGTAGGTCGATTTGATCAATATATGTATCCTTTCTATTTAAAGGAAAAAGAAAATGATGCTTTTGTAAGAGAATTATTGGATGATCTGTATTTGAAATTTAATTCCATTGTTGCGATTCGTAGCAGTGAATCCGCCAAATTCTTTGCCGGTTTCCCAATTGGCTATACCTTAATGGTAGGTGGAGTTGATAAAAACGGAAAAGACAGTTCCAATGAATTCTCAGAATTACTATTAGAATTACACGAGGATATTCAATTGCCACAACCAAATCTAAGTTTAAGAATCAATGAACAAACGCCTTATTCGTTATTGAAACAAACAGCAAAAACCATTCGATTAGGAAATGGTCTGCCACAAGTTTTCAATGATGAGGCTAACATTTTAGCTTATGTAAATCGTGGCGTTGATTTGCACGATGCAAGAGATTATGCCGTTGTTGGTTGTGTGGAACTGAGCATTCCATCCAAAACCTATGGTTTACATGATATCGCAATGTTCAATTTACTAAAATGTATGGAAGTCACAATGAATGAAAATCCAGAAGGATTTGCAACTTATGAAGAACTAGTGGCAGCCATCAAACAAAATATCTCAAAAAACATCAAATTCATGGTCGAAGGAAGCAATACTTGTGATATTGCTCATCGCGAATGTGCTTCGACTCCATTCCTATCCACTTTCATTCAAGGAACCATGGAAAAAGGATTGGATATTACCGCAGGAGGAGCAAAATATAACTTCTCTGGTGTTCAAGGGATTGGATGCCCTAACTTAAGTGATTCCCTTTATGTAGTCAAAAAGGCAGTATACGAAGAAAAACGGATTTCCTACTCTGAATTACTTCACATTTTACAAAACAACTGGGAAGGACAAGAAGCATTGCGTCAGTTCTTTATTAACAAATATCCAAAATATGGGAATGACCACGATGAAGTAGATACATTAGGTGCGGAATTATTATCTTACTATGGAGATGAAGTAGCAAAATATAAAAATCCAAGAGGAGGCATCTTCCATCCTGGATCCTATACCGTAAGTGCTCATATTCCTTTAGGAGAAGGCGTAGGAGCAAGTGCCGACGGTCGAAAAGCAAGAGAACAACTTGCCGATGGTGGTCTTTCTCCAATGGTAGGTAGAGATAAACATGGTCCTAGTGCCTCTTTAAAGAGTGTTTCAAAACTAGATAATATCTTAAATTCAAATGGATCTTTATTAAATGTGAAATTCTCACCTTCTACTTTAGAAGGCGAGGAAGGTTTAAATAAACTAATCGCTTACCTTCGTAGTTTCTCACGGTTAAAGTTACAACACATCCAATTCAATGTAGTCAATAAAGAAACCTTATTGGATGCACAAAAACATCCAGAAAATTATAAAGATCTAGTGGTTCGTGTAGCAGGATATAGCGCAATGTTTGTCGAATTATCAAAATCAATCCAAGATGATATCATTAATCGAAGTGAGCATACGCTATGATGAATGCTTGTATCTTCAATATTCAGCGTTACTCGTTGCATGATGGTGGTGGAATTCGAACCATTGTCTTCTTTAAAGGATGTCCATTCACCTGTCCATGGTGCTGTAATCCAGAGTCACTGAGCACCAAACCACAAATCTTTTATAAAGAAATTCTTTGCATGAATTGTTCCAAAAAAATAAACGGTAAGTGTAATACTGATCCTGAGGATTGCCCAACAGGAGCCAAAGAAATGATTGGAAAGACCTATACGATAGAGGAAGTTTATGATATCGTAAAAAGGGATATTCCTTTCTATGAATCTAGTGGCGGTGGTGTAACTCTTTCGGGAGGAGAGTTTCTGATGCAACAGGATTTTGCATTATCGTTATTGAAAAAATGCAAAGAAAACAATATCCATACAGCAGTGGAAAGTACGTTGGCTTTACCGATAAAAGACATCGATGCCTTAAGTCAATGCGTCGATAAATTTCTCATTGACTTTAAAATCATGGATCCTCAAAAAAGCAAAGAAATTCTACATCTAAATGTGGAACAAATGAAATCAAACGTAGGAGCTTTATTAGAAAAAGGATGTACGGTAATTCCTAGAATCCCATTGATTCCAGAATATACCGCAACCAAAGAAAACCTCATCGCAATAGTAGAAACCATTCAACAGTTTCATTTAAAGGAAGTGCATTTGCTTCCCTTCCATCAATTAGGAGAAGGAAAATACAAATCCATTGATAAGGAATACCAATGCGCACATCTGAAAACATTCCGCGATGAAGAAATAGAAGAAATTGATCAATATTTTAAAGCGAGTGGATTAAATAGTGTCATCCACGGCAATTAGGAGGAAAAACCAATGGAATTAATTTTAGACACAGCAGACGCAAAAGCAATCAAAGAACTTAACGAATTATTAACAGTGGAAGGAGTTACAACCAATCCAACCATCATTACCAAAAGCGGAAAGGATTTCGATACTGCCGTAAAAGACATCATTGATGTCATCACTTTGGAACAGAAATTCTTCATCCAGGCAGTAGCAACGACTTGTGATGAAATTGTAGAAGAAGCAAAATATATCTGTTCTCTTCGTGAAAAAAATATGTATGTAAAGATTCCGGTTACTCACGAAGGATTAAAAGCAATTAAAAAATGTAAGGAATTAGGATTAGGAGTATTAGCAACTGCCATCTATACGGCTGACCAGGCATTCTTAGCAGCAATGAATGGTGCGGATTATTTAGCTCCTTATGTTAATCGTATGGATAACTATGGAAATGGTGTTGAAAATGTAAAAGATTTAATTCAAATGATCAAAGTTCATGGTTTACCAACAAAAATTGTTGCTGCTTCTTTCAAAAATACAAGACAAGTACACGAATTAATCTGTGCTGGCATTCAGGCAGTAACCATTCCTTCTGATATTGCATTTAATATGATCAATCATCCAGGCACTGATATCGCAGTTGCTGAATTCAGCGAAAACTGGGACAAAGCATATCACAGAACCGTACTTCGTTAATCGGCAAAAGCGTACCCCTTTCCGTAAGGGATACGCTTTTTTTTAGAATTCATGGGTTTGCATCATAGATGCATTTAACACAAACAGATTGGCTTTTAAAACCTCTCCACCTTTGATATGAGAAGTATCCGTATGATTATCTACAATCTTCGTTACCGTTTCAATTTGCTCCGCTTTGACACCTACTAAAATAAGAGATTTTCCAAACTGCAAGAATTCTCCTGTAGATGCGATTAAGGTAGGGGTAAATCCCGCTTTTACCAAGCTCTGATTCACTCGCTCCTTATCATCATCACATACCATTATTAACATCAGCTTCATTAAAACACCTCTATTATTATTTTATCATTATCGATAAGGAAATGGTAGAAGCTCACCGGAAATTCATTCTTTTCCCCTCTTTCCTCACATAGCAAAAAAAGAAGTTAATTTCCTTTGTATCAACGAATATAATGAACGCGATCTTCTTTTAACACTCTTGGCTTGGCCGCTTCGGCTGCATAGCCAACCGCTAGTGCTCCCGTAATGATATGATCTCGAAATCCTAGCGTTTTGAGTAATTCACTCTCTGGATAATCTTTTAATTGATTGATCCAACAACTGCCAAGCCCTAAGACATGGGAAGCCAAATACATATTTTCGATTGCTGCACTACCATCACTCATAACATAGCGATAATCTTTTGGTGCATGTACCACGATTAAGGTAGGAGCACCATAAATGAAGTCCCTACCGACCAACTCCTTTAATGCTTTTAAAATGGATGGGTCTTGAATGACAGTAAATTGGATTCCTTGTTCATTCATACCACTAGGAGCTAGCATACCGCAGGTTACGATTTCTTTCAGGTCTTGCTCCTCAATTTGTTTGCTTTGATAGTTTCGACAACTTCTCCTGCTTTTGATCCATTCCAATGCTTCTTTCATTTTCATTCCTCCAATACTTTTGTGATTTCTCCAATGTAGATATAGTGATAATCCTTCTGTGGATAATGAATAGTATCAATGCTCTTATCTAAGATACCTTCTTTTTCAATGTTGCCACAATACAGTTTCTTGCACTCTAACACCAATTCCGCTTCCCTTAAATAAGCATAATTTCCATCCTCTTCCTGATGCAAGCCAGATACTTCTTCCTTATTTTCTTCTCTTCCTGAATGCGTTCCATAATAGTTTAGCTGTTTGCGATATTCCTCACCCAAAAAGGATAAAGTAAAATAATCACTATTTTCAATCAGTTCCCGGGTATAACGTTGTGGGCGAACATAGATCGTTACAACATTCTTATTCCATAACACGCCAACACCACCCCAGCTAGCTGTCATCGCATTGAATTTTCCATTGTGTTTTGCGCCAATCAAACACCATTGCTTTCCTATTTTCGTAAATGGATTCATCATCAATTCATTGATTTCTTTTTCTTTCATTGTATTCCTCCTTGCCTTTTTACTATATTATAGCAATCCTGTCAAATTTCAGAAGAAAAAAGAACATCTTTTCGATGTTCCTTCCTTATTGATTTGTACTGCCAAATCCCCCATTGCGGATTCCTTGGGCATCATCATCCAACGTAATACCATATTCCACAAAAATACCTTGCATGAAACCAGCTCCCTTTTGTAAGGTTAAGGTTTTCCCTTCGTTGGAATCATTCGTAATTTTCGCAAAGATATGCCCCTCATTATCGGAATAGAAATAGTCGGAATCAATAATTCCTACACTATTATTCAACTGCAGGCGATATTTAAATCCTAATCCACTTCTTGGATATAGTTTCAAAACCCAATCTTCTGCCATTTCCACACGTATTCCGGTCGGAATCTTTGCCGTTTCACCAGGCGCTAAAGTGATAGTAGCAGGGGTATAAAAATCATATCCTGCACTTCCTTTGGTGGCGCGCTTTGGCAATTGGATCGCTTCGTATATTTTCTTTCCTTCCTCTTCACTGATGGTAGAAAAACAATCCTGATAACCCATCATAAACTGAGAAAAACTTACTTTATGAAATTTCGCAATTCTTTTCATCTTGTTCTCCTTAATTCTTGTTATTCTCTACAAGAATAACAAGAATTACAAGGAAAGGCAAGCACCCAATAAAAAAAGCAACCATCATTTTCATGAATGATGCATTGCTTTTTTTACCGTCGAACCATTAGTTTTCCTGCATAAAATATGAGCCTTCCTCCTGTGCAGGGGGGAAACGTTTGCCCTTTTCTACATCAATGTCGGTATTAAACAGCTTACCGTCTTTTGTGTATTCACTGTATTTTCCAGACTTTGGACAATTTTCTCCCGGATGGAATTTTTGTTTCATCATTAACACCTCCATCCTAAAGTATGCCCATGATTTTATATTCTATGCGCTAATAAGTAAATTTATCATAGTAATCCATTTGATCCAAAACACTAATATCAGCGATTGGATTATTATCTAGACGAAGTTCATAGAGTCCTTTCATATTTAACAATGGAGTAACATCGACAATATAGTTTGCTTTTAAGGTCAATCCACTCAAATAGATTAAATTTTTGATTGGTTCAAGGTCATAGATACCATTATGATCCAATATCAATGAAGTTAGGTTAATCAATTTCGATAGTGCTTTTAAATCGGTAACAACATTATTATATAGATTTAATGATCCTAAGTTGATCAATTCCGACAATGGAGTAATATCTTCAATTTGGTTATTCGCTAACGCTAAGAATTCCAAATCTTTCAGATTAGCAAGTGCTGAAATATCCTTGATTTCATTATTACTAAGATCCAAGACTTTGATGCTTGTACAATTTGCTAATGTCGATATATCTTTAATTTTGTTATTATAGATATTGCACTCTTCTACTTTGACCAGTTTTTCCATAAAGGAAATATCTCTAAGCTGAGTACTTCCTAGATTCAAATAAACCAATTCCTCCATTCCCTCTAGGAAAGAATTATCCATAATGATATTTCCACTTAAATCTAATTTACACATTTTTGTTTTTGTACTTAGTACAGAGAAATCATCGATACCACTATTCGCCATTCTTAGATCCTGTAAATCATTCAGTGATGCCAAAGGTGCAATACTATCAATCGTTGTAAAAGAGGTATTCAAAACCTCCAATTCTGGCAGTGCTTCTACAAAAGCAATCGAATGAAGATACTTATTATTATTAATATGCAAACGTTTTAAATGTTTCATAGTGGTTAATGCACTTGCATCATGAAACAAATTCGTTGAAAGATCCAGTACTTCCAAATTCACAAGATTAGCTAACGCACTAATGTCATATAACCACATTTTAGAAAGATATAGTTCCTTCAATTGCGTTAATGTAGAAAAGACTTGAATATCAAATCCTGGAGTCGTAATGCCCGCATGCAATATCGTTAAATGCTGTAGCTTGTCAATTCCCGCCAATGATTCAATCTTACAGTTATTGACATTTAGTTCCTTCAGTTTCTCTAATGTTGCAATCCAAGACATATCCATTGGAAAAATGCCATTATTGGAAACATCCAAATATTCTAATTGCGTAAGAGAAGCAATGACATTCATATTCGAAAAACTATTCTTTGCTAATGTCAAACGCTTTACGTTCGTCAAAGCATGCAATGGTGAAAGATCTTCAATATAATTGTTATAAAGATCCAATACCTCTAAATTGGTACAATCTTCGATCCCATCCAACGCTTTGATTTCTTTACTGCGAGCCGACAATTTATGTAGTGATAATAATTGTTCTTTACTCGGCTCATTCTCCTCAGAAAGATGCAGTGCCGCATTGATCACTGCTTTTAACTTTGTGTCTTTGATCATTGTTATTCCCCCTTCAATGATTTTTTACAATTCTATTATACTAAAAGCGCTTACATTTTTCCATGCTATTCGATTAAGAGGAATAAAGACCATTGGAAAAAGAATTTTTCTTTTTCAAAGAATGAAACGGACAATTCAATTTCTGTTTTAAAAAAATAGGATGGGATGCCATCGCTTCTTGGGAAATCATTAAAATAGAATCTTTTTGATACATCAAAAAAATCATTTCATCACAATAATAAACTTGCTTCACCTCTTCATAGAAAAAAATCGTAATAGGACCATTTTTCTCCGCCTGAATAAATGAATCGTAAAAATGAAGCACGGGAAATTCACAGCGAGAAAATAACCATCTTGCAAAAATAGGATGCTTTTTGTCATAACTAAGGATTCCCATCACAAATATCATTGCCCCACACAACAAAGCATAGCAAACACTAGCGAAGTGGTTTCCTTTCCCATAATCCATAATCCCCAATGAAGCAAATACGATGAATAAACCAACTGCTGCTTGCGAAGCATCAAAGGACTTTCGATTCGCGAAAAAAACACGTTGAATGATTTGATATTCTTGATCCTTCCATTCTTGATGAACACTAAATAATTTTTGATCCATTATTTCTCCTTCTTTCTATTCCTATCACTGCAACAATGGAAAAACAAAATCGTTCTTATATTATTCCTAATTATGCTTTCATCATTGTATCATTTCACTAGCCAATAATAATTTTATAATAAAAATAATACAGCAATACCATTATCTTTATGAAAAAAACACTCTATTCCGGATTAGAAACTTGTGACTAATGTTATCCAATGGATCCCATAATCTATTTTTCATTAAAAAAAGCATATCACAGAATGGATTTTGTTGCAATTTCTGCATAATTGCATCCTTCAGCTCCTCACTGAAATACCAATGTTAGCTAAGTGGTAATTCTAATCTTTCGATCGCTATTATCCACAAAAAGAAAAAAACATTGAATTGTGAAGAGTACGTTCGATACTTTTTTCTTATTTTTAGCCTTAGAAAAAGTAAATTAGCAATTCTACAACCCCAACAACAGCCATGAATAATAAGACTCTAATTAGAGAAATATTCTTCTTATCCATTAATCACCAAACAAACCATACGAATATCATAGTTAAAACTTTTGGGAATGCACCATCTAAGTTGTCATTTAACATGAATGGAGTCCCATCCGATTTAGTAGCTATTGAAATAAATGTTACCTCATTTCGACAAGATGCTGCCATTGCAACAACAATTATCTGACGTATTACGATTACTGATTTACGAAATGGGATGGCACGTTCCCCTACGGATCAGGCAACGGTAGATTCTCTTGATTCCTATCCTTTGAAATATACAAAACGCTGAAACACTGTCCTTATCATTGCGTATTAATTTACTTTTTTTCTTTTCATCCTATCAACAATTTCAAAAAGCGAAAGAAAGGAAAAGAAAAAACAGGGATTTCCTGTCATTTCTTACTGCCATTGAAATGAAATAAAACATCCGTCTCAAAATGATCCACACGACTCTCTTTTCTCGCGTAATGATGCAAAGATTCTTGTATCACATCGGTAAGCAATTTTGAAAAATCCTGATCCCATAAATAGAACGCATAAGAACCTGGAATGGCATTTACTTCATTGACATAAATAGTTCCATTTTGAACAAAAAAATCGATTCGAATCACCCCTTGTAAATGCAATAGCTGATACACTTTTTTAGCGATTGCTTTTATTTTTTCACCGCAATCTTCATCAAGATCTGGCGCAATGATTCTTGTATTTTTACTTCCTTCTTTCTCGTATTTTTCATGGAACGATAAAATCTCTTCCTTTCGATTGACCTGTTCCAAATGCGAGATGCGATATTCCCCTTGGCATTGATAGACACTACAGTTTATCTCAATAAACGATTCTAAATATGGCTCTACGATTACGCGTTCATCAAATAACAGTACTTTTGCTGTTTTCTCTTCCCATTCGTTTTCCACTTTAACAATTTCAATACCAATACTAGAACCTAACGTATCCGGTTTTAAAATACATGGGAAAAATCGTTTCTCTTTCTTTTCCTTTGTTAGCTCATAATAAGGAACAACCGCAATCCCATAGCTTTCTAACAAACGCTTACTAGTTAATTTTGACATCGTTATTGCACTTGCTAAAACATCACATCCCACATATGGAATATTTAATATTTCAGCTAACCCTTGAAAACAACCATCTTCTCCATTTCTACCATGCAAAACAGGAAACAAAACATCAATTCTCTCCACTTGTTTCAAAGGATTACGATATTGTAGATAAACATCTGGTTTCCCTTTTTTTCGTTTTAATACGACTTGCCATCCTTTCTTTAATACAGAATTTTGAAACGTTGTTAAAGAAAGGAAAGATGGATGCGAATAAAAAATACCATCTTTATCAATATAGATAGGAATCACATGATAGTTTGGCTGCAATGCTTTCATCACTTGCATTGCGCTAATAATAGAAATTTCATGTTCACAGCTTCGAGAACCGAATACAACACCAACATGTAAGCTCATAACTGCCTCCTAGGCTATGGTATGCAAAAAAATAAGCTAGGTTCCTTTATTTTTTTCGTGTTGATTCATAATGACTTTATCAATATCATTTTCAATACAAACGACATAATCATTCAAGGTGAGCTGATCCACATAAGAAAGCGCTTCTTCCATGGTATCCGCTAAATGGAAATTTTCAAATCCCACTTCATGGAGACCCTCACATAAGGCACTTCGATTATGATAACCTACGATTACAACTTCATCTACTTTTCCTTTCACCTTTTGAATCAAACGATGATTGATCCTTGCTTCCTCTCCAACTTCTATGATTCCTGGGGTTATCAATATTTTGTATTTTTTAATTCGTCCTAGAACTTCAAGGGTATTTTGAAAACTATTAACATTAGAATTGTATGCATTATCGATGAGGGTATACTTTCCATAATTTCGACTCTCTAAACGATGCTCAATCGCTTTGATTTGGGGTACGATTTTTTGCATCCCTTCAAATCGAACTCCCAGCGTATGAGCACAGGCAATGGCACCACAAATATTCATTAGATTATAGTAACCAAGCAACGTAGTTTCAAATCCATAAAGTTGATTTTGAAAGGCAATGTTAAAATGACTCCCCTTCTCATTCATCACAATATCACAAAGTCGATAATCCGCATCCCTATGTTCTCCAAAATAAATTTTATGAGCTTTCCCTAAATTTCTATTCGCATACAAATAAGGATTATCTAGATTTAAAAAAGCATAGTCCTGCTCTGACAACATCCTTAATGGTGTCAGTTTTTCTTTTATGATCCTTTCTTGGCTTTTAAATGTTTTCAAATGCTGATTTCCAATTGCCGTAATAATAACATAATTTGGTTCAATAAAGTCCATTAATTTTTTTAATTCTCCCAAATGATCACTTCCCATCTCCGCAATCATCACTTCATGCACTCGCTTTAGATATCGTGTGATCATCAATGTATTCCCCATTCGATTATTGTAGCTTTTTTCACTTTTTAAACAATAATATTTCTCACTCAATAGATGATAAAGAATATTTTTGGTACTGGTTTTCCCATAACTACCAACAATACCAATCTTTATCAAATGCTTTTGTTGCTTTAGAATATGTTTTGCTTTTTCTACATAGCAATCGTTGATCAACTTCTCAATGGGATGCATACAAAGGGCTCCCAAGGCACAATAGATAGGATTGCTCATCATGATGAGCAAACTGAACAGTAGAAAATATCTTGAAGAATAAATGAGAACCAACGATATTCCATAAAGAAGAGCGAAACAAAAATAAAGACGTAGGACTCGTTTGGTATAGCGCAATGCTACCTTCCGTTTCGTAAGCATGTGAAAACGATAAATAAAATAAAAATAAACGATCAACAACAATGTATATAGGCGAATCTGAAGCTGACGTTCTTCCACAAAAAATAGGAAGAAAAAAGGAAGATGAATCAACAATATGCGAAAGCGTTTGGTGGAAAGGTAGCTATTTTCTTTCAAATACATCCAAGTACGATCCAATTGATAATGATTTACCTGAAGGATACGCACTTCATAATCCATGGTCAAAAGACGGTAAGCAAAAAAGATAATCAGAAATAAAACAAACATTATTTTCCTCCCTTTAATGCTGCTTCACATACGTTGATAAATCGATTCATTTGATGAAAACAAGCAAAATGATCATCATTTTTAAAGACTACCAAAGAGGCATTTTCATTCAGTCGACAAATTTTTTCTGCCATCCACAATGGCGTTTGCTCATCCTTGTCACCCCAAACCAATAGAATGGGTGCTTCTATTTCTTGAATGGCATCACTCACATCATCATTAACTGCCTTCACTAGAGTCGATCGCATGATCAATGATGCATTACGATAATCTTTACTTCCTAATTGATTTTGAATATGCAAAAAGCGAAGCGTTTTATACCATGCTATTTGCATATAATAAGCAAAATTTCTAGGAGGTTTGATTCCTGCTCCTCCGCTGATAATCAAAAAAGAAACAGGGAATAACGCGGCATAGCGAAACGCGATTCTCGCACCAAAGGAATGAGCAATAATAATAGGATCCTCTAACGAAAAATCCCGCACGATCGTTTTTACAACATTAACATAATCATAGATAGAATAGGGATAAGGAGGTTCTGCACTCTTTCCAAATCCCGGTAAATCCAAAGAACAAACACGATACGTTTTCGAAAAATAAAGAAACAGCGGTTCCAGCATTGTCGCATCCATTCCCCATCCATGGAGTAATAACATCGACTTTCCTTCTCCCGCAATATGCAATTCAATGTCCTGATAACGCATGAAACAATCACCTATCACAGTATATGAAGAAAAAATAAAGAAATTCCGTAGGAAAAAATATTAGGATAAACAGTGCTTTATGATTATGATTTTAGGAATCATGATAATCCGCTTTTTAAAATTATGACATCATCATTGCCAAAGAAAAAGTGGCTAATCCGCCACTTCTTCCTAATGATTGCCGATAATTTTAAAACGTTCGATTGTATTCTAACAATGAAATCTTCTTTTTCGTACTCCTAAGTAGAATCCATTCATCACATATAACAAAAGCCAACCACCTAAATTAGTAGAATCCCCTGTATTCGGCTGTTTGTTATCTTGAAGATTATGGATGCTATCTTTGGTAACATAGAAAGAAGTGGTTGCCGTTCCGTTTTTAGAAACGATACCCAATGTATACGTTCCCTTTTTTAAGGTACTTAAGTAAGAATCTTTTAGGATAACACGAATGCTTCCGCTTTCCACTTTATAATATTTTTCATCCAATTCCATTCCATTGATTGTTACCTTAATAAAATTGATCAATTCATCATCGCTTCGGAATACTAATTCTTTCCCTTGGTAGCTTGCTTTCTCCCCCTCAATTATCGTTGGAGCATAACCATCTTTGACATAAGAACCATTCGCATATTTTGTTATCTTCTCTGTGACATTCCCATTTTTATCGTATGTAGTGACTACTGCAATACCATTTTCTTTGTATTCCGTTTTGACGATCGATCCATCTTCCAATATCGTCTCCATGATAGTTACATTACCTTGTGCATCAAAGTTTGTTACTACCTTTGTTCCATCTTCTTGATATTTTATCGTAATGAAAGAAGCATCCTTCATGGTAATCAATATATCGGTAATATTATTTTTGTTATCTTTTTTTATTTCTACTGTAGTCCCATTCGACATTATTTCTGTTGATTTCGACGATCCATCAACATCAATTACCGTTGTTTTTATGATTTCCCCATTCGTATCTTTTATCACTTCTTGAATCGAAGCATTACCTCGATTCACAGAACCATCTTTGTTTAATGTTGCATTTCCTGAAATAACTGTCGTCGTTGTTGTTCCATTAACAATGGAACTGCCCTTTTCTAAAACAATGGAAGCATTGTTCACAATTGTTCCTTTATTTACAATAACTCCTTTATTTACAATGGTTCTATTACTAACAAAAGAAGCATTTTCATTAATGAATAAAGTTTCCTTTTCCCCAATGGTTAAATCTGATGGCATTGTAATCGTTCCTGATACCGTATAGGTATTATCTTTAAAAATAAGAGTATTGTTGGTTACATTTACACTAGCCGGTATCGTTTCTTCGCGATAGATGGGAACGGTAATCACAAGTGGTCCTTGGGATTCTTTTCCACCACCGATATCATTTTCCTTCGTCGCCCCTTTCGCGCTTACTGTACCACCCAGAATGTAGATATTACTGCCACGACCATTACCGCCACCAATTCCGGCACCGGTTCCGCCAGCAATTGCAGTTACAGTTCCTGCACTGATCAAGATGTTTTCTGCATCCCCTTTTTCACCGTACTAATCACTTCCACCACCAATACCGGCTCCTTGTTCGCTTCCTCCTGTGGCTGTCACAACACCACCCATAATCTGGATGTTAGAGGCGCATCCTCCACCTCCTCCTCCACCGATACCAGCACCATAGTTTCCAGCAGTTGCCGTGATTGTTCCTCCACGAATAGAAATATTTTTAGTATCCATTTGATTCGAGCTTCCAATTCCAGCACCATCACCATTAAGGTTCTTGGCAATTAATGATCCGCTTCCATCGATCACTAAATGACCTACCACATCATTGGAGCTATTTTTACAAATCGCAGGTCCACCAATTCCAATTAATTCATTGTCTCCCACCAATTCAATGGTTATATTTCCTCTGGAATCATCCTCAATTACAAAAGGAGATTCATTCCAATTACAATGAATCTTAACATTTTCCAAGCGAATATACGCATTGACATCCTTCTTTATCACAATTTGATTCGTTGTTGTCACACCAGTTCCATAAATATGATAATATCCATCTGTTATAATCGTTATACTATTATTATTGATATTACAATCAATATAAGTCTCCGCTTTCACATTCATTGGTGCTATTAGTGAACAAATCAATAACATCAATAACAAAATAATACCTAATTTCTTTGCTTTTGTCATAGTTACACTCCCTTTTAAAATATTTTATCACAGAACCAAACGCAAGCAAATTATTTGTCGCATGATTTCAAAATTTGATAACCAAAAGGTTAATAAAAAAACTCACAATAAGAAGTTGTAATCCTCTCTGTGAGTTTTTGATAAAATTAATTTTCATAAGTAGTTTGAATAATTCGCAAAATTTATTACTATGAAAATGCTGTTCTATTTCATAATTTTAAAGATAACTCCACCCATTTCTATATTTTCTGCTACCACGCGATACTTATTGGCACTGACCACTTTCTGAACAATGGATAACCCAAGTCCAAACTTTCCTCCTTGCCCTTTCTCAAATGGTTTAAACATCGTTTCGATCGTTCCCTCTTTGAATTGAGGACCATCATTATAGATACATAATTGTTTTTCATCTAACGTAATGACAATTTGAGTTTCTGCATAACGCAACGCATTTTCTAAAATATTTTCTACTGCCACACGCCATGCTTCATCATTTCCTCTAAAATAAGAGGATTCTAAATTGGCTTCGATTTCAATTTCAGGACGAATGACTTTCGTATTCATGATGACCGTTTCCACTACTTGCTTCATATCACACATCACTTCATCATTCTCCTGGGACGCCATATACTCCACTCGATTCATGAATAGTAAATTATGAACCTTCTTTTCCAAACGCTCTGCATTTTGGATAATGACATCCACACTCTTCTCTAATGTATCATATGGATAAATGCCATCTTTAATACTTTCTGCGTAGGATTTAATGGTCGCAATCGGTGTTTTCAAATCATGCGAAATGTTATGAATCATTTCTTCCTTCGTTTTTTCCTGTCGTAGTAATTCTTCCCTCATATTCACTAAAGCATGCGCTAATTCTCCAATCTCATCCTCACGATTTACTTTCAATGTGGCATTTTTCCCCATTTTAATTTTTTCGATATACACACGTATTTGATTTAATGGATGAATGATATAAGTTACCCAAAGCATCAATATAATAAAGAAGATCCCAACGACCAACACCGTAATATCGATAACACTGTTTAACAATTCTTCACGGAACTGTTTGGGATATCGATTATTCATCAGATTGACCATAACTGTTCCATCATTTAATTCGATAATAGAATAATAAGAATATTCACTGTCATCTCCTTCATAAGAAAACTGTAAACCGTCACTATTCTTTTTCCAAGATTCATCTAATAAGGAATATACTTTCACACTGTTCTCAATTTCGGTTTGCATTTTTATACTGATTCTTTCTTTACTATTGTTGATTAACGCATACACTTCATTGCCGTCCACACGATAATAACAAGTTAAAAAATCAGAATCATTATTGCTGTTAATGACTGCTTTCCCCTGTAATTCATAAAATTCTCGCATCATGCTCTGCTGACTCTTCAACATAGCCATCATTTGCTTGGTTGTATAATTCTCTACATTATCGGACATAATGATAAAGAAAAAACAAACAAAGAAAGTAATGAATGAAAATATCAACATAAACAGCTGCTGCGATAACGACAGCCGTTTGACCCATTGATTAAAGCGTCGCATTATCCTAAACGATAACCAAAGCCATAAATCGTATGAATGTTCAGCTTAGGCAGTTTTTTACGCAGTCTTCGTAAGGTATCATCCACGACACGATCACTTCCAAAATAGTTATCTTCCCAAACATTTTCTAAAATCTTTTCACGAGAGAATGCGATTCCTTTATTACGGATAAACATCATTAATAGATCAAATTCTTTTGTTGTTAAATCAATTTCTTCACTACCATCAAATACTTTTCGCTGTTCTTCATCCAATTCGTAACCATCAATCTGAATACGATTGCTCTCCTTATAAGCTCGCTTCATGATGTTATTGACACGCAAAACAAGTTCTTTTGGTGAAAAAGGCTTAGTGATATAATCATCACTTCCCTTTTCTAGTCCAATGATACGATCAAATTCTTTATCGCGTGCACTCATGAAGATAACCGGAATTTCACTACCGCTGCTTCGAATTTCCTCAATTAAATCAAAACCACTTTTGTCATCCAACATAATATCCAATACCCACATATGCACATCGTCATCTTTGGTATGTTCACTCGCTTCATCGTAAGTAAGATAACTTCTTACTTCATATCCTTCTTTTTCTAAATAACGCTTTACCAGCTCATTTAAATCTTTTTCGTCCTCTACGACACAAATTACTTTTTTCATAATGTCACCCTCTTACTATCATTGTATCAGAATTATGTGTAAAAATCAGTGTCATTTTATGGGGATTCATCAAAAAATATGTGATGAAAAAATAAATATTTTTACCATCCAGCCTAATTTCGAATTGTCCCTTCCCTAAGTCCCTTTGCACCTGGTCCAAGAATCTGATTGCGACAGGCTCTGCCATTACCAATAGGACAAACCTTACATTTTACTTGCATCCGCATTCGACTTTTTTCTAAAATTTCTTGTTTTGTCATTGTATTCTTCCTCGCAAAAAAGCAATCAGAAGGCAATGCCTTCTGATCTTACATTATTCTTCTAATCCTCTTGCTTTGATCACATCAACAACTTGGTAAACGTACTGATGACATAATTCATCGGTTGTTGCTTCTACCATAACGCGAACCAAAGGTTCAGTTCCACTCGTACGTACTAGGATACGTCCTTCATCACCTAATGTTTCTTTTACTTTTTCTACTTCAGCGAGAACCGCTTCATCTGCCATTGCTACATTTTTATCCTTAACGCGAACATTGACCAACAACTGTGGATAAATCACCAATCCTTCACTCAATTGCTTTAACGATTTCTTTTCCTGCGTCATCACTTCCAACAGCTTTAATGCCGTCAAAAGACCATCTCCCGTATTCGCATGCTCTTTAAAGATAATGTGTCCTGACTGTTCTCCCCCAATGGAATAATCATTGGCTTCCATGCATTCAAATACATATTTGTCGCCAACCGCTGTTTGTTCCGTTTCAATTCCACAATGTTCCATTGCTTTATAGAAACCTAAATTGGCCATGACCGTTGTAACAATCGTATTTTTGTTTAATTTTCCTGTCTTTGTAAAATAGTTTCCACATACATACAGCGTATGATCCCCATCGAACAACTCGCCATCTTCATTGACTGCAATTAAGCGGTCAGCATCTCCATCAAAAGCAAAACCAACATGATAATCGCCTTCTTTTACCATCTGTTGTAGCTTTTCTGGATGCGTAGAACCACAATTCGTATTGATATTAATTCCATCTGGTTCATTGGAAATCACACTGCATTCTGCTCCTAAATCCGTCAGTGTTTTTAATGCACAAGAAGTAGCACTACCATTCGCAAGATCAAGCGCAATTTTCATTCCATGCAGATCCACATCAACAATGCTCTTCAACCATGCTTCATAATCCATTAAGCTATCACTAAAATCGATTTTCTTCCCAATCTTTTCTTCCACTGCACTTTCGACAGAAATCGTACCATCAATGTATCTTTCAATCTGATCTTCGATTTCTGGATTCATTTTTTTCCCTTCATCATTGAACAACTTGATCCCATTATCATGGAATGGATTATGAGAAGCACTAATCATAACACCACAATCGAAATGATCACGACGAATTAAATAAGAAATACATGGAGTAGGACAAGTTCCTACCACATAAACATTTGCCCCTGTACTAGTCGCTCCAGCCACAATCGCTGCTTCAAACATATCGCTCGACAATCGCGTATCTTTTCCAACCACAATACGAGCATGTCCTTCTTTGCTGTAATAACTTCCAATATAACGCCCAATCTTAATGGCCATCTCCAAAGTCAAAGTCTGATTGGCTCTTCCTCGTGCACCATCCGTTCCAAAATATTTCCCCATACTATTTCTCCTCCAATGTAATTTCTATACTTTCATCTTCTTTATTTAACCGATAAGTCACCAACTTATTCTTACCACTTACCGTTAAACTTACTTTATCTGTGACTGGTTTATTATAACCTTCCAAATCCATTACCACACTGATATCTTCCGCTTTGATATTTTCAACTACGCTTTTCGCCCCAGTTACATTAACCGTCGTTTTCCCGGTTTCATTTTTAAAACGAATGAGGAAACGATCGTCGAAATTTTTATAGGTAATAGCGACGTCTGGTATTTTCACAGTAACCGCTTTTCCGACCTTTAAGGATATTTTTACTTTGCTGATGCTGCTTTTACTAATACCATTCGGTAACATTACCGGCATCGTAATGGTTGTATCTTTGGTAATCTTATTCACTGGTACATTGATGGTTATCTTATCAATTTCATCAAGAATTTTTTGTGCCCCATAAATCGTAATCGAAGAATGATCCAGTGTATAACTTTCAATGGCTAAACCATCACTCATTTGCCCTTCTGGTACAATTTCGATTGGAACTTCCTTATGAGGTGTACTCACCTTCACTTTTACACTTACGGTTTCCGGCAAAATATTAGTATTAATAATCGCACCATTTTGATCATAAGCAACTAATTTCGCATCTTGCACAAAATCAGCTTTCACATCTTTTACATCGATCAATGCCTTGACAAAAGCAATCTTGCTAATGGTATCCTCGCTGGCTCGAACAATAACTTCATTTTGTGAGAATTCCGGTTCTCCTAAAGAATAGATCTTATCCATTTTATCGGTATTAATATAATCATAACCAATAGCGAAGGAACGCGATATCTTTTTCTTTATCGTTACCAATGCGGTACTTGGCTGAATGCTGACCTCTACTTTATCCGAGAAATTCATTGGCTCTAATTTTACTTCGTGCGTTCCTTCCCCAAAGACTTCTAAATCAGCAATCACAACATAAGAATCTTTCTGTTGAGAAGCAAATTGAACATCACTAGTATCCCCTTTGACATCGACAACTACCGTTTCCGGTAATCCACTAACTTCATAAACACTTTCTGAAATATTGGTTACAACTTTTACATTTTCTAATGTAATGACTTGTTTCACACTACTGACAAAAATGGAACCCTCTTGATTTCCTCCATTGATGACAAGAAACAAAATAATTGCTAAACATAAGGCAACTAATTTTGAAAAGCGCTGATTGAATAGAATAAAATCGATCCAAGAAGAAAAGGAACGAAATCCTTTGACAAACGTTTCTTCCACACTTTCATAGGTCTTTTTAAAAGATTGTGAACGCTTTGCGATTTCCTGTGCCAATTCCAGTTTTTTCTGCGAATCCAATGGTCGTTTACTGCGTCTTGTCATCAGGAATCACTCCCTTCTCTTTGCTTCATGTGATCAGGAATCACGATTTCTTCTGCTTCGATACGTTTCTGTCGTTTTTCTCGCAATAAAGCGGAACGTTTCTTTTCCTCTTCACTGATCTTCTTTTTCTCATAGCGATGTTTTTTCTTTGTAATAAAATTGATTTTCAATTTGCTGTCTTTGTTTTCCGCAACGGTTTCCTTTTTCTCTGCACTGGCAATGATACCTTCCACTTCATTACTTTTTGCTACCGTACTAGTCTGATACAATGCCATTTGTAAGTATTCCTTTAATTCTCTCTCATTCATTTGAATTAAAGTTCCTTCCCGTGCAATTGAGATTTTTCCCGTTTCTTCCGAAACCACAATGGTAACGCAATCATTGATTTCTGAAATCCCTACTGCCGCTCGATGACGTGCCCCATAATTGGAAGAAAACTCTTTTGCTGTCGGGGGAAAATAGGCACTTGCGCAGGCAATTTTATCTCCTTGAATAATAACAGCTCCATCGTGGAGTGGTGTTCCATATTGGAATATGGAACAAAGCAATTCACTAGAAACGACGGAATTCATCGCTGTTCCGGTCCGGATAAAATCACTCAGCGACTGCGATTGCTCAATGGAAATCAAAGCCCCTGTTTTTGTTTTTGATAATTGCATACATGTTTTTACTAGTTCATTGACCAAATGTTCCCGTTCATTTACCGATAACGTAGTAATTCGAGAGAAAACCACCGTTTTCCCCATTTTTTCTAATAACGAACGAATTTCTGGTTGAAAAATAATGATCAACGCCAAAAAACCCCACGTTAAGCACTGATCCGTCAGCCATTCCACCGTTCTTAGGTTCAATAGCTGCGCTGCTCCATTTGTTAATATAACGAACAAAATCCCTTTAAAGATCTGAATCGTTCGAGAATTATTTTTCACTATTTTCAAACAGAAATAAATGACTACTGCCATAATTCCAATATCCAGCATCATTTCTAACAGTTTGACAATATTTGTCCCAAGTGTTAACGAATCAAACATAGTAACACTCCTTCCATTTTTTATTATAACATAAATAAGAACTGAATTTTATCTTTACTTCAGCAGTGAATTCAGATATTCTGCGACATCGCTGACTTGATTGGCAATTTCCTTTCGAACATCCGCAAAAGTATCTTTTAATGTCGCACTTTGATATTTTTTTAACATTGGAAGATCATTGTAAGCATCTCCCATCGTATAAATATCTTCCTTTGCATAACCAAAATGTTCTGCCACATAAGCCAAACCGCTTGCTTTACTGATACCAAAAGGAACAATGTCCACACAATTTACATTAGGATAGGCTTCCACGTAACCATGATACTTTTGATTGATGGAGCTTGCCAGCTGTTTTCCTAAATCATTATCATTAAGCGAAATAACGATCTGCGCGATCCTTTTTTCCTCCATAATCTTCTCTACCGTGTAATTTGAACTATAGGTACCATATTTATAATCTTCGTAATCCGAGTTTACGATCTCTTTTGCTCGCTGCACCCCATTGTTTAATACAAATGAATTGCAATCCATTTGACGTATTTCTTCGATTAATTCAATTGCTTTTTCATACGCAATACAAAAACATTCCAACTGGTTCATTTGACCATCGTAGATGACACCACCATTATTGCACACTAAGAAATCCAGCTCATAGCCATACTTTGCAATCTCTTGTTGTACACTTTCTACACTTCTTCCTGTAACAATGCCAAAGCGATTCCCTTTGCTTTGCCAATCCTTTAGTGCTGCTAAATTGCGTTTACTGACAACACCATCAATTTTAATGGTTCCATCATAATCACTTGCAAATATTTTCATGAATGATTTCTCCTTTTTTACACTTTTTTATTATACCTTTTATTCTCTCGCTTGAAAATGAATTTTCTTCTTCTTTCGCACAAAACCCAAGCAAAACGCATACACTAAAAATAGGAGGAATTGTATGTGTGGAATTGCGGGATGGATTTCCTATTCAAAAGCGATCAAGAACGAAAAGAAAATAAAAGAAAAACTGCTGGCAACAATGCTGCATCGAGGTCCCGATGCGAATGGCAGCTACCAAGAAGACTCGGCCCTTTTACTGCATACACGTTTGGCTATCATGGATCCAAAAAATGGCGCCCAGCCCATGCAATATGAGCATTATATCATTATCTATAATGGCGAATTATACAATAGTGAAGAAGTCAAAGATTACCTCAAAAAGCAAGGACATCATTTTACTACCAACTGTGATACCGAAGTGGTGTTAAAAGCCTTCGCTCAGGAAAAAGAACAATGTGTTACTCGTTTCAATGGCATCTTTGCGTTTGCCATTTGGGACACGAAAGAAAAACGATTATTTCTTGCCCGTGATCGACTCGGTGTGAAACCATTATTTTATCATTGGAACAAATCGGAACTCGTGTTCGCATCCGAAATAAAGACATTATTAGCCCACCCTTCCATCACAAGTGATATCACAAAAGAAGGATTAGCGGAATTGTTCTTACTTGGTCCTGCAAGAACGGCAGGCAAAACTTGTTTCTGTGATATCAAAGAGATACGCCAAGGAGAATACGCTTATTATAGTAAACAAAATGGTCTTGTCATTCATTCCTACTTCTCCTTAGTTGCCAAAGAACATCACGAAAATCAAGAACAAACCATTGTCCATTTAAAACAATTAACCACGCAATGCATCCAAGATCAGCTATGTAGTGATGTGGGAGTCTGTTGTTTTCTATCTGGAGGATTGGATTCTAGCATTATTGCGACCATTGCCGCGAAACAAATTCCTAATTTAGAAACCTTTTCGATTGAGTACGAAGGCAATGATCGTTATTTCAAAAAAAGTCTTTTTCAACCGAATCGGGATGCCGATTTCATTCAAATCATGGTCGACCATATTCATTCCCGTCATACCAATGTCATCCTCAGCCAAGAACAAATTGTAAATGCATTGAAAGATGCTACCCTCGCTAGAGATCTACCTGGAATGGCAGAAATTGATTCCTCTTTATTCCTCTTCTGCCAAAGAATAAAGCAAGCAAAAAGCGTCGCTTTAAGCGGGGAAGGTGCCGACGAAATACTCGGTGGCTATCCATGGTACTACCATGATGAAATCTTATGGAAAGATGAATTTCCTTGGTCTAACAGTAGTGAAATGCGTCTTTCTTTATTACGGAAAGAGATAAAGCTTGACCGTTATTATGTACAGCGGGCTTACTATGAAACCATCAAGGATGTCTCCTTCTTACCACAAGATAGCGCAAAAGAAATTCGAATGCGAGAGATGTTTCTATTGAATCTTCGCTGGTTTTTGCAAACGCTGCTCGATCGCAAAGACCGTATGAGCATGGCAAGTGCTCTGGAAGTCCGTGTTCCCTTTTTGGATTACCGTCTCGTCGAATACGCTTATAATATGCCGTGGCGATATAAATCACTCAACGGAAGAGAAAAAGGAATTCTAAGAGAAGCATTTAAAGATGAATTACCTAGTACCATCATAAAAAGAAAAAAAAGTCCTTATCCAAAAACGTTTCATCCCCTTTATACACAACTGCTCAGCAAGCAATTAAAAGTAGTGATGGAGCAAGAGAATCTACTTTCATACTTGTTGGACAAAGAAAAAATGAATGCCCTTATCGCACATCCTGAATGCATTACGATGCCATGGTATGGACAATTAATGAAAGGACCTCAAATTTTAGCCTATCTATTACAAATGCACTATTTCTTTGAACACTATCATGTAAAATTAAAATGAGAAGCTATTGCTTCTCGTTTTCACTTAACATATATTCTACCAAATTTTCGATGGTGGCTTTCTGTCCTTGATCTAAGCGCGCTATTTTATCCATTAAAATTCTGTCTTCTGCCTGTGAGCGATGCGATAAATTTTCCCGTAGCAATTCATCACAAGACACTTCTAACAGGTTGGCTAAGGCAATTAAGGTACTAAGCTTCAAACCTTTTCTTCCACATTCTAATTCACTAATATAGTTGCTTGTTTTCCCAATTTTCATTGCGACATATTCTTGTGTCATTTCTTGCTTTTCTCGATATTTCTTAATGGTTTTACCAAGCAGATGCAGTTTCAGCTTCATATAACCCCTCCTGCTAGTCACAGTACTATCACTTAGATAAGTAAAGTATAGAGGTTTCTCTTACTGCAAAACAGAAACTAAAAGTATGAGTTCTATTACTATTAGTATTATTTAGGAATACAAAAAAAGCAGACATTGATGCCTGCCTATTTTTGATAAATATATTTTCGTAATCGGCGATAGGTTTCTGCCAATGGAAGACCAACCACATTATAGTAATCCCCTTCAATTCGTCTTACTAGCACAGAGCCTTTCCCTTGGATACCATAGGCACCTGCTTTGTCTTTGGATTCTTTTGTTCCCAGATACCATGCTAGTATGGACTCATCGAAATCATAAAAGTACACTTTTGTTTCCTCAACAAATAGCTCCTTTTCTTCCTTTCGCAAGATGGCCACTCCAGTGAGTACACGATGTTCTCTGCCTGACAGCTTTTCCAGCATACGTTTCGCATCTTCATCATTTTTTGGCTTGCCCATGATTTCATCATCCACAACCACAATCGTATCGGCTCCTAAAATGATATCATTAGGATACTGTTGTTGCACTGCAGTTGCTTTTGCTTCTGCTACTTGCATCACCGCTTCTTCCACTGACAAAGAAGCATCGAAATATTCTTCGATTCGTGCCGATGCAGTCATATAGTTTAACCCTAATGATGACATCAATTCTCTTCGTCTTGGTGATTCACTTGCCAGAATTACTTTTCGCATATTTACCCACACTTTCTATTTAATTACTTTACTCCATCCTCTAGTATCTGCAATTTTTCCCCATTGGATACCAGTTAATTCATCATAAAGCTTCTGTGTTAATGGTCCAATCTTAAAGTCATTAATGATCTGTGCATTTCCCTTATAGTTCAGTTCCCCTACTGGTGAAATAACCGCAGCGGTTCCTGTACCAAATGCTTCCTGCAATTTTCCATTTTCTGCATAAGTCATTAAATCATCAATGGCTAAATGTGTTTCATGTACGGTATAACCCCATTCTTTTAAGATTTGAATACAAGAATCACGAGTTACCCCTGGAAGCACGCTTCCTTCCAGTGGTGCTGTATAAATTTCATTGTCAATGACAAACATAACATTCATCGTTCCCACTTCTTCTACGTATTTACGGTGAACACCATCTAACCATAATACTTGTGTATATCCCATTTTTTCTGCCTTTACCTGAGCAGCAATACTAGCCGCATAGTTACCGCCACACTTCGTAAATCCTGTACCACCGATAACGGCTCTTACATATTCATCTTCGACATAAATCTTAACCGGATTAACTCCTTCTGGATAGTATGCGCCAACTGGAGATAAAATAATCACAAATTTATACGTTTTTGCTGGATGTACTCCAACTCCTGCTTCACTCGCAAAACAGAATGGACGGATGTACAAAGAGGTTCCCTCAGCGGTAGGAATCCAATCCTGTTCGTATTTTACAATGGCTTCTACCGCTTCCACAAATATATCTTCCGGAATTTCAGCCATACATAAACGACGATTACTATTGATCATACGTCTTGCGTTCATTTCTGGACGGAACAACAAAATGTGTTCTCCATTCTTATAGGCTTTCATTCCTTCAAAGGTTTCCTGTGCATAATGCAATACCATACAAGCAGGATCCATCGCAATTGGTGCATAAGGCACGATTTGTGCATTATACCATCCTTTTCCTTCTTCATAGTCCATCGTGAACATGTGATCCGTAAAATATCTTCCGAATCCTAACTGTTCCTGATTTGGCTTTTCTTTTAGCGTTTCTGCTCTTGTTACTTTAATTTCCATCTCTTATCGCCCCTTTTTTTTCTTACTATGATACTACTACTTTTTTTAAAAAACAATATACAATCTAAGATTTAACGCTTACATTAAATTGAATTCTTAGCTTTCTTTGATACCATACACTAGCGATAAAGCAAAATACAAAAACGATCATTACGCTGCTGCCAATCAGCAATACCAAATGATGAAAGAAAGTCTCAGGAAACATATTGATCATAATACTAGTATTAGGATTTAATAACCATAAATCATTCGTAAAGAAAACTTTGTGGAAATTTGTCCAAAACGTTGTAAAATCAGCAATGGCATACAGCAACAATAAACCAAGCACAAAAGCACATCCTATGGCAGTTCTCAGATAAGCCGCACTCATGACTTCCCAAAACTCCGATCGATTTTCCAAAAAAAGGAAAACTGCCAAGGTCGAGGCAAGTACGATCATGAGATTACGAAGCGATAACACCCCCTGATATAAATTTTTCACATCCACCATATGGAGTGTTTCACGCTCATTAAACACTTCTCTTTCCCATCCATAGATTTCTTCCCTTATTTTGATATCATCTCTTTGATCCTGTAAATAATCCAATAAGGTATCCGTTGCACGATCCAACGCCGCATCGCTCATTCCTAATTGTTTCGCCGTTTCTAGTTTTCCATATTCATAATGATAAAAAGAACGGTTAAAACAAAAGAAATCCACACTGCTGATGAGAATAATATAAATTACCATGAGAGATACCATCATCCCAAGCCATAATTTCCAACGATATTTCATACGAACTTCCTTTCGCTCCTTCTCTGTTTTTTTATTATACACCAAATATACACCAAAAAATTTATCTCTTGCCAATGCTTTTCCATAATAAAACTGGAGTAACCTCCAGCTTTATCTATATTAACCATAAGATTTGTTGTGAGTATTAAAATCGAGTGAGTTGTTGTATCTTATGGATAACACCAAACTATTCCACTGTTACCGATTTTGCCAAATTTCTTGGTTGATCAATTTCACATCCACGCAAATTTGCAATTTGATAAGCAAGTAGCTGTAAAGGAACGATCGTTGCGATGGCTTGAACTAATAAATTAACTTTTGGAATGGAAATGCGATAATCATAAAAATCATCGCTGACGGTAAAGTCTTCGCGGCAAATAAGAATAACATTCGCCCCTCTTGCTTTCACTTCCTTAATATTACTAATGGTTTTTTCATATAAAGATTCATCCGTAGCTAAAGCAATCACAGGAGTTCCTTTTTCAATCAATGAAATGGTACCGTGTTTTAATTCTCCAGCGGCATACGCTTCGGAATGAATATAGGAGATTTCCTTTAATTTTAAAGAACCTTCCATGGATAATGCATAATCTAGTCCACGTCCAATAAAGAATACATCCGAATAGCGAGAAATTAATTTTCCTGCTACTACATATTGAACATCCTTCATCAAATGATTCAAAATCGTAGGCAATTCATGCAATTCTTTTACGATATGATTGGCTTCTTCGTGCGTGATCTTATGATGTTCATAGGCAAGAGATAGCGCAACCAAAGAAAGCAAAGCCACTTGGGTGCAATACGCTTTGGTCGTCGCAACTGCGATTTCTGGCCCTGCCAATGTATACGCAACATAGCGAGCTTCCCTTGCGATACTACTTCCTACCACATTGACGATGACCATGGTATCCAAACCAGCCTCATTGGCTAACTGGATCGCTGCCAAAGTATCCGCTGTTTCTCCACTTTGCGATACGGCTAAGATCAAAGTATCCTGATCCATAATAGGATTCTTATAGCGAAATTCACTTGCTACTTCAACATTAACTTTGACTCTAGCCATCGTTTCAATTAATGATTTCGCAATCATTCCAGCATACATCGCACTGCCACACGCAACAATGATAATTTCACGATACCGCGTTAGATCAGGAAAATGATTGCGTAATTCTTCTACATCATTTTCAACATAACGATGCAGCGTATCAGCAACTACTTTTGGTTCTTCATGAATCTCTTTCAACATAAAGTGCTCATAACCACCCTTTTGGATATCCATGATATCCATATCTGCTGTTTTCACTTCATATTGCTTTTCTTCCCCTTGTTCATTATAAATATGAATTTGATTTGCTTTTATGATTGCCATTTCATTTTGCCCCAACAAAATATATTGATTCGTATATTTCAATATGGCAGGTACATCACTTGCGATAAAGTTTCCCTTTTCACTTGTCGCAAGAATTAATGGTGAATTTCTACGCATCGCATAAATGGTATCACGATCATCATCGAACAAAATACCAAAGGCAAAACTGCCACGGAAAGCTCGCTGTGCTTTCTGTAATACGATTTTTTTATCCCGCTCTTTTTCATACAAAAAATCTAAGTAGGCACAAGCCACTTCACTATCCGTTTCCGAATTGAATACATATCCCTGTTGCAACAATTCTTTTTTTAATTCATGGTAATTTTCAATAATGCCATTATGCACCAACGTTACTCGTCCTTGATGATGAGGATGAGAATTGCTTTCATTTGGGATGCCATGCGTTGCCCAACGGGTATGCGCAATCCCAATGCTAGAGGCTACTACTTTTTTCTGTTTCAATTTTTCTTCCAAGCGTGCTACTTTCCCTCTTGTCTTGATAATTTGAAAACCATGTTTTCCTAAAAGAGCAGCTCCTGCAGAATCATATCCTCGATATTCGAGGGATTTTAAACCGTCGATCAAAACGGTATTGGCAATGTTGTCCCCAACATAACCGACAATTCCACACATGTTTGCTTTTATACCTCCTAATTTGACACAATAAAAATACCTTTTTTAAGGCTGTTTTTATTTTGGGTAATGTTGAAATATCTTTTCTGCCTATTATCTGCCTTTGTAATATTTCTATCGATCCATTCAACCGCAGCAGCATCCGCCGAATCTTTCGATCACTGCTGTCCTCGTCAACACATAATGTGTCCTGGCGCTCATTATTATCCTATCATCATCCGATAATAACTGTTCTTATTATATGCATGCCAATCGCGTAATGCAACTAGTTTTTGATTGTAAACGTTTCCAATTTTAAAACCCAAAAAAATACTTTATCTATGTATTTCTACCTTGCAGAAAGTGAAATACTTTCTTAGAAACCTTTGGAAAACCAACGATTTACTACGATCCTTGTGGTTAGAGATATAAAGATAAAACATAAAATCAATTATCGAAAAAAGCCCAACCGTTCCATAACATGATCGACGATTGATTTGATAAAAGAAAAAACCCTTTCGATCAGGGTTGCTTTTCACATGGTGCAGGAGAAGAGATTTGAACTCTCACGCGATTGCTCGCACTGCCGCCTGAAGACAGCGTGTCTGCCGTTCCACCACTCCTGCATAGTATCCAATTTTCCTTGTGCGGTTAATATTATAGCAGATATTTTTTTAATATGCTAGATTTTATCATTACTTTTTGGTATTTTTCGATTGTCTTTATATGAAATACAGTTGTTTTCCTAGAGAAGATAAAGTATAATGGATAAAATTACAGTAAAAGGGGATTATTATGAAACGTATTGTAATCAAAATAGGTTCTTCAACGATTTCTCACCAAAGTGGTTTGCTGAATTTAAGAAAAATGGAAACATTAGCAAAAATACTTAGTGATTTAAGTAATGAAGGGCATGAAATTATCTTGGTCAGTTCGGGAGCCGTCGCAGCTGGTAGGGGTAAAATGGGATTAAAGGAGCGTCCGAAAACGTTACAGGAAAAGCAGGCATTAGCTTCCATCGGACAATGCGAATTAATGTATTTATACGATAAATTCTTCTCCCAATATTCCAAAATAGTGGCACAAATGCTGATGACTAAGCGAGTGATCATCGATGAAAATTTGCGACACAACGCTTCCAATACGATCGAAACATTATTGCAGCAACACGTCATCCCCATCATCAATGAAAATGACAGTGTTGCGACCGATGAAATTGTTTATGGGGATAACGATACCTTAAGTGCCATTACCGCAAAACTAGTACAGGCAGATCTATTGATCATATTAAGTGATATTGATGGACTCTATGATAAAAACCCAAAACGATTTGCTGATGCGAATCTCATTTCCAAAGTGGATATCATTGATTCGTACATTGAACAAATGGCAGAGGACACGAATTCGAATGTGGGAACGGGTGGTATGGTAACCAAGATTAGCGCTGCAAAAATCGCCACCGAAAGTGGCTGCGATATGCTAATCGTCAACGGATCTGATTTAGCGATCATTTATGATATCATGGATGGAAAAAAACGGGGAACTTTATTTAAAGCGAAAAGGGGGATAACAAATGGAACTTTATGAAAAAGGAAAACAATGCAAAGAGGCATCCTATTTTTTAAGAAAGCAAAAGGAAGAAGCAAAAAATCATGCGCTTAATTGCATTGCCATTGCGTTAAGCAACAATCAAGATAAAATCTTAGAAGCCAATCAAAAAGATATTCAAAAAGCAAAAGAAAATGGAAAAAACGAAGCTCTTATTGATCGTTTATCATTAAATGAGAAACGCCTTGCTGCCATTATCGATGGCGTAAAAGATGTCATACGATTGGACGATCCTTGTCATAAAATCATCAAAGAATGGGATCGTAATGGAATGCATTTTATCAAACGAAGCGTCGCCATTGGTGTTATCGGCATCATATATGAAGCACG
>JBGUVL010000032.1:0-16081 GCA_045134375.1 Breznakia sp.
ACACTTAAAACATCAAATGGAATTCTTGCCCAATCCGCCGTCATTCCATCAATAGAGGTAACAGCACGAATAGCTACCGCATACGCATATGTTCTCTGATCTCCCATAACACCAACCGAACGCATATTGGTCAACGCAGTAAAATACTGCCAAATATCTCGATCTAGCCCTGCTTTAGCAATTTCTTCACGAAGAATGGCATCCGATTCACGAACGATCATCAATTTTTCTTCCGTTACCTCACCAATAACACGAATTCCTAATCCTGGTCCTGGGAATGGCTGACGCCAAACCATTTCATCTGGCAATCCTAACTCTTTTCCTAACGCTCTAACCTCATCTTTGAACAATGTATTCAATGGTTCGATTAATTTAAATTGCATATCTTCTGGCAAACCACCAACATTGTGATGAGATTTTATCGTTTGTGCCGTCTTTGTTCCTGACTCAATGACATCCGTATACAAAGTTCCCTGCGCTAACCACTTAATATTTTCCCCTTCGGTCAGTTTCTTTGCTTCTTCATCAAATGTATATACAAATTCATTTCCAATAATCTTACGTTTCTTTTCTGGATCAGTGACACCAACTAATTTGCTTAAGAACTTCTTACCGGCATCAATCTTGTGAAGATTCAGCTTCATGTTACGTCCAAAGACTTCCATGACACTTTCGGCTTCCCCTTTTCGTAGTAAACCAAGATCAATAAACATACAGATCAATTGGTCCCCAATCGCCTTATGCAGTAAAGCAGCCACGACAGAGGAATCAACCCCTCCAGACAATCCCAATAACACTTTGTCATTTCCAACCGTCTTTCTGATCTTTTCCACTTCCATATCAATGAAAGACTTCATTGACCAGTTATTTTCTGCATGACATACTTCAAATACAAAGTTGCGTAAAATATCATTTCCAAATTCAGAATTTCTAACTTCTGGGTGGAATTGCAATGTATAAATATTCTTTTCTCGATTACTAGTCGAAGCAAAAGGACAAGTATCACTAGAAGCATCCACCATGAATCCTTCTGCTAATTGATCCACCTGATCTCCATGTGACATCCAAACCACCTGTGTTTCAGGCAATCCCTTAAACAATGGTGAATCGCTTTTTACCGTAATTTCGGTTCTTCCATATTCCTTTGATTCACATGGTTTCACATGACCACCATTCATATAATGAGTCATCTGCATTCCATAACAAATCCCCAATACCGGAATCCCACTATCAAAAATCGCAGGATCGCATTTAAATGCATCCTCTTCATAAACACTATTTGGCCCACCACTAAAGATGATTCCTTTCACATCACCAAATGCTTTGATTTCTTCTAATGAAAGCGTATGAGGATGTAGTTCGCTATACACACCAAACTCACGAATACGGCGTGCAATCAACTGATTATATTGACTTCCAAAATCCAATACAATAATTTTATCTGCCATCTATATTCTCCTTTTTTAATATATTGTATATTCTACCATTATTCTATCCTAAACTCCATAAAAAAAACCAAATACAAAAATGAAATCGATCGAATTTTTACCTTTTCTATTATTACAATTTTCTTTGAACACTAGAAAAAGGAAGAATACAAAATGCATTCTTCCTTTCTTCATTCATTGCTATCGTTGATTTGCTTTTACCATTAAATCACAAATCTTATTTGAGAAAGCAATTGGATCATCAATTTCAAATCCTTCCATCAATAATGCCTGATTATATAATAAATCAGCATAATCTTTGATCGCATCTTTATCTGTTTCGTACATTTTCTGCAATGCTTCAAAGATTGGATGGTTTGGATTAATTTCTAAGATTCTAGTTGCCTTCATTCCCATCGGATTACCATCTGGCATATTATTCAATACTTTTTCCATCTCAAAGCTCATGCCTTCCGCAGCCGTTAAGCATACCGGATGAGATTTTAAACGAGAAGAGATCTTCACTTCCGCTACACTATCTCCTAACGCTTCTTTAATACCAGTTAAAAGATCTTTATTCGCTTCACTCTTTTCTTCGACTGCTTTCTTTTCTTCTTCACTCTCTAAATCAAGATCTCCTTGCGAAATATTTTTAAAAGTTTTTTCTTTATAAGAATTCATCATCTGTAATGCAAATTCATCCACATCATCACATAGATACAAAATTTCATAACCTTTTTCTTTGACCAATTCTACCTGAGGAAGCTTATCGATCTTATCAATGTTCTCTCCACTGACATAGTAGATATGTTCTTGCCCTTCCTGCATACGATTGATATATTCGTCTAAAGTTACTAAACTCTTATCTCTTGAACTATAGAATAACAGTAAGTCTTGCAACATTTCTTTATGTGTTCCATAATCACTGTAAACCCCATATTTGATCTGTAATCCAAATGTATTCCAAAATTTTTCATACGTTTCACGATCGTTCTTTAACATCAATAACAATTCCGATTTGATTTTCTTTTCAATACGAGAAGCAATCACACGCAACTGCTTGTCATGTTGAAGCATTTCTCTAGAAATATTCAATGATAGATCCTGAGAATCCACTAATCCTCTGACAAAACGGAAATGTTCTGGAATCAATTCACTTGCCTTATCCATAATAAAGACACCACGGGAATAAAGTTGTAATCCTTTTTCATATTCATTTGAATAGTAATTCATTGGTGCTTTCCCTGGAATGAACAACAATGCATCAAAGGATACGGTACCTTCAACATTTGTATGAATCGTCTTTAATGGTTTGGTGTAATCCATAAATTTAGACTGATAGAATTCAGCATATTCTTCCTCAGTAATGTCTTTTTTATTGCGTTTCCATAATGGAACCATGGAATTCAGTGTTTTTGTCACTGTTACCTTTTCATATTTTGGTTCTTTTTCCTCACCATCTTCATTTTCTTCTTCTGGCGTTTCAATTCTACGTTCCTCTTCCACGTCCATCAAGATAGGATAACGAACATAGTCCGAATATTTCTTTACCAAACGTTCGATGGTATACGTCTGTAAATAATCGCTATAGTTTTCATCTTCGCCATCTTCACGCAAAGTCAAGGTAATCGTCGTTCCATAATCCTCTTTTTCTGCTGGTTCAATCGTATAGCCATCCACATCTTCACTTGTCCAAAGATACGCTTCTGCGCTTCCATATTTCTTCGACAACACAGTGACTTTGCTTGCCACCATAAATGCGGAATAGAAACCAACCCCAAACTGACCGATAATATCGATATTTTCGTTCTTTTCTTCTTCCTTCAAATCTTCTTTGAAGCCCAAAGAACCACTCTTCGCAATCGTACCAAGATTTTCTTCCAGTTCTTCCTTGCTCATCCCAATACCATTGTCACGAATAATCATCGTTCGATTGTCTTTATCTAATTCAATACGAATGTTAAAATCATCACGATTGACATCGCTCAAATTCTCCGTCAATGATCGATAATAAAGTTTATCAATCGCATCACTTGCATTCGAAATTAATTCTCTTAAAAAGATTTCCTTATGAGTATAGATGGAATTGATCATCAAATCCATCAATCGTTTGGATTCTGCCTTAAACGCTTTTTTATCTGCCATAAACATACCTCCTGTTAGCACTCTCTTTTTTTGTCTGCTAACAGTTTAACACTATCGTTTGGCACTGTCAACACTTAAGTGCTAAAAATGAATTCGGTTTTTGATAAAAGAAAAGAAGCTAATGCTTCTCTTCCTGTAATAAATCTCTGATTTCTTTTAACAATTCTACTTTTTCATCCACCACAGGAGCAGGTGCTTCTACTTTTTCTTCCTCTTTGCGATGTAATTTGCTCACTAATTTAATCGCTACAAATATACTTAAGGCTATCAATAAAAAATCAATGATACTCTGCAAGAAGTTTCCATAAGTAAGCACTAAACCCGTGCTTTCATTAAGCGTAATTTTCCATCCACTTAAATCAATGCCGCCAGTTAATACTCCAATCAAAGGTGTAATAACATCCGCCACTAAACTTGATACGATTTTAGAGAATGCACCCCCAATGACAACCCCTATCGCCATATCAACAACATTACCTTTCATAGCGAAAGCCTTAAATTCTTCCATAAACTTTTTCATGTTCTGATCCTCCAAAAATCTTTATTCTTTGTATTTATTATACTCCATTGTGCGAAGCAAAGCATTGGCGTTTTCCACTCTTTCCTTCGTTGGTGGATGAATCCCTTTTAACGCATAATCCATTCCCAATTGTTCCCATTTAAAAGTACCTAATGTATGATATGGCAGCACTTCGACGCGTTCAACATTGTCTAAGGTTGAAATAAACTCTCCTAGGGCTTTTAAATCATCATCGTAATCGGAACGTTGTGGTACCAACACATGACGAATCCAAACTGGTTTTTTAATCTCGGAAAGATAGTTTGCCATTTTCAACACCATTTCATTGTCCCTCCCAGTAAGGGTCTTATGACGCTTTGGATTCATTTCCTTCAAATCCACCAACAACAAGTCCGTATACTTCATCAACTCCTGAAATTTGGAAAAAAACGGCTCCTGATCCGTAAAACAAGCCCCACTCGTATCGATGCAAGTATGAATATTTTCTTGTTTTGCCAGTTGGAATAAGGCAATCAAAAAATCAATCTGCATCAATGGTTCTCCTCCACTTACCGTAATTCCACCATTTTTTCCCCAATAACTTTTGTATTTTTTTGCCTGCTGCAAAGCTTGTTGTGGACTTAACGATTCGTATTTGTTAGATCCCCAAGTATCCGGATTATGACAATACTGACAACGAAAAGGACACCCATGAAGAAAATAAATATAGCGAATACCAGGGCCATCCACCGAGCCAAAACTTTCAATTGAATGAATTTTTCCTAAGATTTCCATAATGATTTTCTCCTATGAAAACAACCTCACTGGGAGGTTGTTTTACTGATTGCATAAATAATGATTTTACATGTGATCGTGACAAGTACGTGCGATTACATCCATCTGCTGTTCACGAGTTAAGTCAATGAATTTAACAGCGTATCCAGACACACGAATTGTGAAGTTTGCATACTCTTCTTTTTCTGGGTGTTCCATCGCATCAATCAGTTTTTCCGTACCGAATACATTTACATTCAGATGGTGTGCTCCTTGTTCAAAGTAACCATCCATAACCTGAACTAAATTTGTCACACGTTCATTTTCATTGTGTCCTAATGCATCTGGATTAATCGTCTGTGTATTACTGATTCCATCCAATGCCCATTCGTAAGGCAATTTAGCAACACTATTTAAGGAAGCTAATAAACCGTTCTTTTCTGCACCATAAGATGGGTTAGCTCCTGGTGATAATGGTTCCCCTGCTTTTCTTCCATCTGGTAATGAACCGGTTGCTTTTCCATAAACAACATTAGAAGTAATTGTTAAAATGGAAGTGGTTGGTTCTGAATTACGATACGTATGATGTTTTTTGATCTTCGCTAAGAATTCTCTTAACAACCATACTGCAATTTCATCCGCACGATCATCATCATTACCATATCTTGGGAATTCCCCTTCTGTTTCATAATCGACAACAACACCATTTTCATCACGAATTGTCTTTACCTTAGCATATTTAATCGCACTTAAGGAATCGACAACATGAGAGAATCCTGCAATACCTGTTGCGAAGGTACGTTTTAAATCGGTATCGATCAATGCCATCTGAGCTGCTTCATAGTAATATTTATCATGCATATACTGAATCAGATTTAATGTATTTACATATAGATCTGCTAACCACTCCATCATCTGATCGTATCGTTCCATTACTTCATCATAATCTAAATATTCGGAAGTAATTGGACGATATTTTGGTGCTACCTGTTCTTTTGTCTTTTCATCGATACCACCGTTGATTGCGTAAGTCAAACATTTCGCTAAGTTCGCACGTGCCCCAAAGAACTGCATTTCTTTTCCTGTCTGTGTTGCTGATACACAGCAGCAAATCGAATAGTCATCGCCCCATACTGGACGCATTACATCATCGTTTTCATACTGCACAGAACTAGTGTCAACCGAAACTTTCGCTGCATAACGTTTGAAATTTTCTGGTAACGCTTTGGTATATAACACGGTTAAGTTTGGTTCTGGAGAAGGTCCCATATTTTCTAACGTGTGTAAGAAACGGAAACAGTTTTTGGTTACCATGGAACGTCCATCCGTACCTAGACCTGCTACTTCTAATGTCGCCCATACTGGATCTCCTGAGAATAGCTGATTGTAGCTAGGAATACGAGCAAACTTAACCATACGGCACTTCATTACGAAGTGGTCAACCAATTCCTGTGCTTCTGCTTCTGTTAAAATACCTTTTGCTAAATCTCTTTCCACATAGATATCTAAGAATGTTGAAACACGTCCCACTGACATAGCAGCACCATTTTGTGTTTTGATCGCTGCTAAATATCCAAAATACAACCACTGGAATGCTTCACGAGCGTTCTTTGCTGGCTTAGAAATATCATAGCCATAAATGGCAGCCATTTCTTTCATTCCTTTTAATGCTTTTACCTGTTCTGCGATTTCTTCTCTCTTACGGATAATATCTTCTGCCATGGATCCACTACCGCAGTGATTGAAATCATTTACTTTCGATTCAATTAAGTAATCGATACCATATAAAGCGACACGACGATAATCGCCAACAATACGACCACGTCCATAAGTATCTGGCAATCCTGTGATTACCTTATTATGACGAGCTCTTTTAATTTCTGGAGTATAGACATCAAATACCCCCTGGTTATGTGTTTTGTGATATTTCGTAAAAATTTCGTGTAATTTTGGACTTGGTTCATATCCATATGTCAGACAAGCCTGTTCTGCCATCTTGATTCCACCATAAGGCATGAAAGCTCTCTTTAATGGTTTGTCCGTCTGTAAACCAACCACTTTTTCTAAATCTTTCATGTCTTCATCAATATATCCTGGTCCATAAGCAGTAAGACCACTTACCACTTCGGTTTCCATATCAAGAACGCCACCTTTCGCACGTTCTTCTTTCTGCAATTCCTGCAGTTTTCCCCACAACTGATTGGTTGCTTCACTAGGTCCTGCTAAAAATGATTCATCTCCATTGTATGGTTTATAATTATGCTGAATAAAATCACTAGTATTAACTTCTTCTTTCCAAAGTCTTCCTTCAAATCCTGCCCATTCTTCTGTGAACATATCCGTTAATGCCATAGTTTTCCTCCTCTATCTATTATGATGCATATGCTGTCTAAGGAATCCAATCATCTGGTACCTTCGTTTTATGCTTCTATAATATAGCATGCAAACTTTTAATTTTCAATCATTTTGACCGTAGAAATGTAAGCGTTTTTCATTATTTTTTTAACTCAAAAAAGTAAAGCGCTTTCATTTCTTATCCTTGGTTTTGATTGCAATTTTTTATTCAAATCTTTATACTAATAGTAGTGAGAGTGAGGTTGCCCCATGAAAGAAATATTAGATGAAGCCGGTATGCGTCGTTGTCTCATTCGCATCACCCATGAGATATTAGAACGCAATAAAGGAATTGATAATTTATTACTTGTTGGTATCAAAACAAGAGGAGCTAGTATTGCGAAACGATTGGCGGAAAATATTGCCCATTTTGAAGGAGCTGAAGTCGAATGTGTTTCTTTGGACATCCATCACTGGCGGGACGATCTAGCAGAGCGAGGCGAACTTCCTGATTTGCAATTAAATGTACAAAACCGTAAAGTAATCTTAGTGGATGATGTTCTCTTCAAAGGAAGAACCGTGCGTGCCGCTATGGATGCCATTATGCATTTTGGAAGAGCCAAAGAGATCCAACTTGCCGTACTCGTTGATCGCGGTCACCGTGAATTACCGATTCGCGCTGACTATGTAGGGAAAAATATCCCTAGTTCAATTGATGAAATCATTAAAGTGAAAATGATGGAGAATGATGCCATTGATGGTATCTATATATTATAAGGAGGATTTGTGAATGAAAGAATACGTATTGGAATTAGCCAAACAGATTTTGAATATCGATAGTCCTAGTGGCTATTGTAAAAAGGTTATTGACTTCTGCCAAAAAGAAGCGAAATCGATGGGTTATTATACTTGTCTTAATGAAAAAGGCAATCTGCAAATCTATGTCAATGGAGAAAGTGATAAGACCATTGGTATGTGTGCCCATGTAGATACTCTTGGGCTCATGGTAAGAAGCATCAAATCGGATGGCTCATTAGCCTTTACCAATGTAGGAGGACCAATCATTCCTACCCTAGATGGTGAATACTGTCGCATTATTACAAGAGAAGGAACTGTCTATACCGGAACCATTTTAAGCAATTCTCCTGCGGCTCATGTTTATGAAGACGCAAAAAGTGCTTTAAGGGACTGTGATACAATGTATGTTCGTTTGGACGAAGTAGTAAAAAGCAAAGAAGACACACAAAAATTAGGCATCCAAAATGGTGACTACATCGCCATTGACCCAAAAACAACAATTACGGATAGTGGCTTTTTGAAATCTCGTTTTCTAGATGACAAATTGAGTGTTGCTTGTTTATTCACCATTCTGAAACAATTAAAAGAAAAACGAGTTAAACCGAAACATAATATCATTATCATTATTTCGACTTACGAAGAAGTCGGACATGGCAGCAGTAACATTCCTTCTGAAATCAGTGAATTGCTTGCAGTCGACATGGGATGCATTGGTAAGGATCTCGCATGCAGTGAATACGATGTCAGCATTTGTGCAAAAGATTCCAGTGGTCCTTATGATTATGAATTGACTTCACATTTGATTCAGCTGGCAAAGAATGCCAACCTTCAATATGCCGTGGATATTTATCCGTACTATGGCAGTGATGTGAGCGCCTCCCTACGTGCTGGAAATGATATCCGGGGAGCTCTGATTGGCCCTGGAGTTCATGCCTCTCATGGAATGGAACGTACTCATTATGAAGCAATCAAAAACACGATAGATTTGATTTGGGAATATATCACAAAATAAAAAGCAGTGGTCAAAAACATTTCTAATTCACAAAGGAATGTTCAAGACCCTGCTTTTTCTTTATTTCGTTTGAAAATAGAATCGAAAAGGAAACTTATGAGCAAGTAATATTGCATTCTTTATCGTTACGTTAAACATAAAAGATAACCTTTCTAATAATAGCATTGTTATAGATGCTCTTCTCTCCATTTACTTTTTTGCTGCTTATTTACATTTTTTATCCGACAAAAATAAATTCCAAGCAAAGAAATAACAATACTGCCCAATAAAAGAATAATAGTAAGCCCATACTGTTTCATCGCAAATGTACTTCCACTAAGGGTTGAAATTAGAAGTGATGGAATTCGAGCCATGCTGCTTAGAAATAAAAAACGAGATAATTTCATATCCGTAAACGGAATCAAATAAGTAATGATATCTTTTGGTGTCCCCGGTATTAAAAATAACAAAAATAGAAGGAAATCAAAATGATATTTCGCTTGCTCTTTTTCAGAAAATAAAGATACTTCTTGCTTTGTCATAAATTTCATAAAAGCATCCCCAATCATCTTTCCTAACAAATAAATAAAAGTGGAACCTAATGCAGCACCAAAAAGACAATAACACATACCATGCCAAGGACCATAGAGATAACCAGCCATTACCTCTATGATTTCTCCTGGTAAAAAAACAATAATAATTTGAAGAGCCATGAAACATACTATCATCAAAATACCGACATTCCCTAGCGAATAAATTCGATCCGCAAGCTTAGGTAATGAAGCAATCAGTGAAATCAAAGGATGATATAAAAATAGAGAAAGGATTCCAATCAATAACATTAGTAATAACAATAAAATAAATAGCCGTTGTTTTGCTTTTCCAAATGCTTGTAGTTGCTTTAAGAATCGATGCATACCATTAACCCCCTTTTACAGTAATAGTATGGCAACACAATCTCCTTTTTCTCTTCGTAAATGCAAAAAAAAGCAAAGGTTCTATATCAATTCTTTTTCCTATGGGTCTCCTACTTTTTATACGGTTTGATTCCCCTCTTACAATAAAATGGGATAAGTAAAAAGTCGATTTCCCTCTCTATGTTATGTTTATTTTGCGGAAAAATATTTTTGAAAGTAAGATAGCTCTCCATGAAAAATCTTATCAAAACTTTTTGAACTTAGCACCTTCTTCTATCGAATCCATCCATTCCATAAGAAAGCGCATCAATGAAATGCAAATGGACAAACCAACTTTGAGCGTTTCAAAAGACGTATCTTATATTCTTCGAATAAAGATTATTTCATTAATTTTTAGTGAAATAATCAATAAAATAGATTCTCTTTTTTCGCATCAAAAAACAGGTATTCTCTCATCATAATTTGACTTGAGAATACCTGTTATTTTATTTTTCAACCACTACCAATGTGGAACCACACTTTCTAGTTCATCACATCAAAGATGGAAGAGTCATTCTTATTTTATTATTTGTTACTATTATTTGTTAATAACACTTTTCACGTAGTCGTGTACTTCTTCAGCAGTATCGAAGCTTAAGCATTTTGCTGCCACTTCTTCCATTTCTTTCTTACTTAAAGAGTTAATTACTTTTCTAGCAGGTAAAATAGCAGTTGCTGACATAGAGAATTCGTCTAATCCTAAACCTAACAGGATTGCTGCAGCATCTGGTTCACCAGCCATTGCTCCACACATTCCAGCCCATTTACCTTCTTTGTGAGCACCATCAATTGTCATTTTGATCAGACGAAGAATAGATGGATTATATGGCTGATACAAGTAAGATACCTTCTGGCTCATACGGTCAGCCGCCATTGAGTACTGAATCAAGTCGTTAGTACCGATAGAGAAGAAGTCAGCATATTTAGCAAACTGATCTGCTAATACTGCAGCACCAGGAATTTCAACCATCATACCAACCTGAATATTATCGGCAACAGCAACACCTTCTGCAATCAGTTTTGCTTTTTCTTCTTCAAAAATTGCTTTCGCATCTTTGAATTCCTTAACGGTAGCAATCATTGGGAACATGATGCATAACTGTCCATAAACAGAAGCACGGCATAATGCACGTAACTGCGTACGGAAAATATCTGTCTGATCTAAGCATAGACGAATTGCACGATATCCTAAGAATGGATTCATTTCTTCTGGGAAATCATAGTAATCTAAGTGTTTATCACCACCGATGTCCAGTGTACGAACAACAACTTTCTTACCCTGCATTCCTTCTAATACTGCCTTGTAAGCTTCAAACTGGTCTTCTTCTGTTGGCCAATCTTTCGCATCCATGTATAAGAACTCAGTACGGAATAATCCAACACCTTCACCACCGTTGTTTAATACTCCTTCTACATCCTTGAATCCACCAATGTTACCAGCTAATTCTACCTGATGTCCATCGGTAGAAATTGATTTTGCATCCTTTAATACTTGTAATGCAGCTTTTTCTTCTAAGAAATCAGCTCTCTTCTTTTCGTATGTAGCTAATGTTTCTGCATCTGGATTGATTGCTACAAATCCATCTACTGCATCAAGCGCAATAACATCACCATTCGAAACAGCACTTAATACCCCAGCACATCCTACGACTGCAGGAATTTCTAATGAGTTTGCCATAATTGCAGAGTGAGAAGTTTTTCCACCAATTTCAGTTGCAAATCCTTTTACATATTCATTCAACTGTGCTGTATCAGAAGGTGTTAAATCGTGAGCAACGATAACAGAATCTTCTGCAATGGATCCTAAATCAGGAATTACAACACCCATGATGTTTGCTTTCAAACGGAAAGTAACATCTTTAATATCAGCAGCTCTTTCTCTGAAATAATCATTGTCCATTGATTCAAACATAGTAATCATTGTATTAGCTACTGTTTCTGCTGCATATTCTGCATTCACTTTTTCACTTTCAATCATTGAAACGATCTGGTTGGTAAATTCAGGATCCCCAGCCATCATCAAATGAGCATCAAATACTGCAATTTCTTCTTCTGACAATTTTCCAGCAGCAATGGTTCTTTCTTTGATTCCTTCAATGTCTGCCTTTGTCTTTTCTAATGCAACGTTGAATTTTTCAACTTCAGCAGCAACATCTGCCCCTTCCTTTTTAACTACTTCCATTACTGGAACTTCCAACTTATAAACTTTTGCGATGGCAATTCCACGAGAAGCCGCGATACCTTTTAACATTTTGAATTCCTCCTAATTCTTCTTAAAAATAACGATTATCGTTCTACTTAATTATAGCAAACCCTAGCCATAGACGCAATGAAGAAATGTGTCTACCGCCCCTTTTTTATACATCTTATACTCCTCTTCACTAAAATAATCTCGATACCAATTTTCATCTTTTTCTTCGAAAAATTCTTTCTGAATAATAAACGCATATTCTAAGCGCATCGCCATTAATATCTGATCCATTTTTCTGCAAAAACGAATACAGTCCGCATGATTTTCCTGTTTCATTTCCCACAAACTCGGTTGTTGTCGTAATAGCAACTTGCCATCCCGATACTTTTTCGCAATTCGCTTTACTAAGGATTGTTTTTCCTTAAAGTTCATATGATTAAGATCCATCTTACATCCTCCTAATACTATATATGAACTTTAGGATGAAAATAGCATTGTTTTATGAATTTAAAACAACATCTTTGATCGCATAGGTCCATGGATAATAAGTATCTCCTCTCAATCCTTGCAATCTTTGGTTATAAATATCAAAATTCTTGCTTACCACAACAGGTAGATACACATACTCTTTTTGTACCTTTTCTGCTAATTCAAGATAGATTTCTTTCATTTTGTCTTCCTGGAAAGTCATTCTTCCTTCCTCCAGCAAAGCATCGATCTCTTGATTTTTCAAACGAGCTAAATTACTACCACCATTTCCTGCGTAAGAAGAATGCAACATGGTATAGATGGAATCTAAGTCTTCACTTGAAAAAGAAGTTCCCAGCATAAAAGCGTTCCATTCATTTAACGATGAATCATCTAACACTTTATTCAACATGCTTTCATAGCTTAAGGAAGCCACACGAACTTTACAATGCAGTTGTTTCTCCCAAGTTTCTTTCAATTGCGTGATCAAAGCATCGGCATAGCCTTGTTCTTGGGCATAGAGGAAACGAATTTCTAATGGTTCCCCATTCTTATATCGATAACCATCTTCGTTTAATAACCAACCCGCTTCTTCTAGCCGCTGATTTGCTTTCACAATCGAAAAACGATCTATCTTATTGATTGGAATTTCCCCATTAACATACGGTTTTAATAACGAAGCAGGATTTTGGAAAATAGCTGGGACATAGGCATAGGTTTCATCTCCATAATAATGCTCCACAAAAGTAGTTGCATCAAAACCAAGCGATAATGCTTCCCTTACCTTAGCATCGCTAGTCACTCCATTCCCACTATTTAGCGTTATCCAACTAATCGATGCACTATCGTAACTCAAATATTGTAAATGATCATTCGTTTTCACCTTCTCAATCAGATCGTGATCTTTTACCCCAAATATCGCATCAATAGTACCTTGATCCAATGCCTCATAGACTTTATCATTTCCAATTTCACTGATGGCTATTGTGGCAATCGTATAACCGTCCCCTTGATAGTAAGGATTTTTCACAAGCAAAGCACCATTATCACTCGACCAATTTTCCAACTGATATGGACCACTTCCTACTGGAGATGCCATGGACTGCTTGATACTTTCTAAATTTCCTTTCTCATAATCCGGATAGGATTTTTTACTTAAGATCCCAACGGAAGAAACGACATCCAAATTGCTTCGATATCCTTCAATAAAATGGAATCGTAAATGGGATTCATCCACCTTTTCCATTCCACTAATATCATCAACTTCCCCACGATAATACGCATTCGCTCCCTCTAAATTATTTAACATTCCTAAGAAAGGTCCATCATAAGAAGAATCTGCCAATACTTGAAAGGTAAAGATAACATCATCGCTGGTTAGTTTTTCACCATTAGAAAACACGGCATTCTCTCTTAGCGTAAAAGACATCGTTCGATAATCATCCGAAACTTCATATGATTCTGCTAATCTTCCACAGCGATTCCCATTTTCATCTCGACCAATCAAAGTTTCAAAAACCAAATCATTGACATACGAATCGTTTAATGATGCGGTATAGACAGGGTTAAAAGTTCCACTAAGACTAGATACCCCCACTTTCAAAATCGCATCATGCTTTTCATTCTGACAACCAAACAACATTACAAATAACAACACACTCATTAGGATTTTTCCATAACTTTTTATTTTCATAATCGATCCCCTTGTTCTGTAATAAATTACTTTTATTTTACCATTTTTCCCCAATAACAAGGTACTTTTTTTCCCTTCCTATAAAAAATATGAATAAAAAAAACTCATCAAGAGTTTTTTTTGTTTTTCCATCAAGTTGGATTATTTCCATGAAGTTTTTCACGAACGAATACCCGTTTTAATTTTTCTTTATTGTAAGGATAAAGTGGATACATATATCCTCTCCCCATGACGCCTTTGCTTACAAACATCAAATACAAGATAAAAATAATGCCAATGACAAAGCCATAAATGCCAAACAACGCACTTAAGATAAGCAATAAAATACGAAGAAATTTGGTCGCATAACCTATCTCATAGCTCGATTGGGTAAAATTTGTCAATGCCACAAATGCCATATAAAAAATCACTTCACCATTGATCCATCCTGCCTGAATCGCAAATTCTCCTAAAATCAAAGCACCTATTACACTAAAAGAAGAGGTTAATGTCTGAGGTGTATTTAAACTTGCTAATTTAATCGCATCAATTCCAATCTCCAAAAAAATTAACTGAAAGAAAACGGGAATGGATACGGTATCTTCGATTGCCAAAAATTTCAGCCAAGAAGGAACATAGGATAAATAGGAAAGTGCAAGATACCACAATGGTGTTAATAACAAAGTGATAAAAAACACAAGCATCCTTACCATTTTTAAATACGTACCAATCACAGGAAGACAATAGTAATCCTGTGCCTCATCGAAGAAATCAAAAAAAGAAACAGGAAGAATGATACAGCTAGGAGAATTATCCAATAGTAGGACAATTTGCCCCTCTAACAAATAGGAGCTAGCGACATCCGGACGTTCACTGTATTTGACTTTTGGAAAAGGATCATACCAATGATGGGGAATCAACGCTTCACTAAGGCTTTCCTGTGCCATGGTCAACGCATCCACATCAATGGATGCAATGCGCTCCTTTAACCTTTTTAAAAAAGAAGAATCCACTTTATTTGCCATATAAGAAATTACCAAATCACTTTTTGATACCTTTCCTACTTGAACCATTTCAAAACGCAAATGCGGATCCCGGATCCTTCTTCGAATCAACGCGGTATTAAAAACTAAAGTTTCTACAAAACCATCCCGACTACCGCGCAAGACTCGATCATCCTGTGGCTCTTCTACACTGCGCAAAGGATAGGTTCTTGCATCAATCATGATCGCTTTGGGAAATTCTTCGATAAGCAACACCAAAGGACCACAAAGAACTTGATCCATCATTTTCGTAAGATCCTCTTCTAAACTGACTTCAATATAGGGAATGAAGCGTTTCTCAAAATACGAAGCGTCTTTTTTCTGAATGGCTTCTTTGCTGTCCTGTTTCAATAAAAATTCCATTATTTTTTCTAAAATATCATCTTTGACAAAAGCATCAACAAAAAAGAAGGAACAGCGCTTTTCACTCACCACAAGCTCTCTTCTTACCACATCAAAATTTTCCGGTATCGTTAGCTTTTTTTCCAATATCGAAACATTTTTATTATAATCCGAACACAATTTCATAGTCCACCTCAGTTCTATTGTGGAAGATTTCTTTTTGATTATTCCTAATTGACATTCCACTTTTCTTCTTCTAAAGTAGTACTATGAAAGTAAAAAAACGAAATGGATATGAATTAGCGAATCTCTTGCTTCTCTCTCTATCCCTATTTTTAGCAACTCGAGATTCCTTATTTTTTGAAAATTTAACGCATGTTGGAAATCAAAAGGAATGGCGTTTTCTCTTTCTTTTTTGGGGCATACTTCAATCATTTTATT
>JBGUVL010000033.1:0-90164 GCA_045134375.1 Breznakia sp.
GGATCCATGACCTTGAAGATATTCTTGAACAACCATCTCCTTAAACTCTTTAGAATACTTATTGTTTGTACTCTTATGATCAAAAATGGAATGTCCATTTACACGATAGATTTTCACCCATTCTAGAACTAAGGAAGCTCCATATTTGTCCATGCTCAATTCAATCCTTATTTGTTCTGCAGATTTTCTTCCATTTAAATAATCTTCACAAGCCTGTACCTTTTGTTCTTTTGTATATTTAGCTTTTCTTCCCATATAAAAAATCCCACCTTTGTAGTTTCACATCGATGGGATAATTTTAATTATTTCGTGTGTCTACTTCAGTGGGATTATATCAATATTTTCAGCTACTATTTTTTTGACTATTCATAAACGTAATCGGATAGTTTTTTTGCTCGCAAGGAGGTATTCATAATAATACCAAAGGCAGTCATATAAGATAAAAGTGAACTTCCACCATAAGAAATCATTGGCAAAGTAATTCCTGTAATTGGTAGTAATCCAATTACCATCCCAATATTTTGAATTTGCTGGAAAATAAGCATTCCAAGAAATCCGGTTACAATAAGTTTTTCCATTAAATTTGTTGTCCGTATGGAAATTTGGGCTAAGCGAACGTCAAGTGAAATACATAACAAAATAACAATGATACATCCAATAAAACCGAAACATAATCCAATGACAGCAAAGATAAAATCAGTATGAGGTTCTGGAATCGAAATTAACATACTTTGCACTCCATGACCAAACCAACCACTACTTCCGATGGCAAGTAAAGCTTTGTAGAGCTGAATTCCAACACCATTAGAATATTTTTCTACTTCTAACCATCCATAGATACGTTTCATTTTATAAGAATCTCCGAATAATGATTTAAATAAATCTTGATTCGTAAAATAAATGGTTAGAAAGATTGTTAGTGCTATAATGATGATTGAAATTCCCCAAATCATCCACTCACGACGGATACCGCCACATGCTAACATAAGCAATAGCGAGAATGCAATAATGATACAAATTCCGGTATCTGGTTGTAATAGAATGAGAATCATGGGTGTAAATGCCCATTTTCCAACTTCAAGGAATAACTCAATATCACTTTCAAAAGAATCATCCACTTTATTCTCATTATGTACTTGAATAATATGTGCAACAATAACAATTAAAATGATTTTCATAAATTCACTTGGTTGAAAAGATCCAATAATAGGAAATAGAAACCAAGAAGTAGCACCATTAACCCGATTTACAAACCATAATTGCCTACCTGTAAATCGGAAAAGTAAAGATGAGATAAATAAGTAAATCAGCATTCCAATAATAATTTTATAGCCAATTACCGCAAATTCATAAATACTATCGTTTCCTACATACATAATGATACCAACAATAATAAATCCTAATAAATAGAACATAATCTGTTTTGTAAGCGTTCCAGAAGGATCTAAATAGCTTGGCATTTGTGGAATTGAACTATATATCGCAATGATACTTGATATCATCATACAAACAATAATACCAGTAAGAATGAAGTCAAATTTCTTCGGCTGTTTTACTCTAGACAAAGATTGTTTCATGTCATCCCTCCCGTCTAAATCATCATTATTGATTACCCAAAACAAGGATAATATTGCCTTTATAATTTGTTTCAAGCAACACTTATATGTTATCATAATAAACGAGGTGATTCTATGTCAAAATGGCATTCTTTTCTTGAATACCTGCAATTTTCTTTGAAAGTACTTTTTTTTGCAACATTACTTTTAGGGATTGGTTCCACTATTTCTAATCCATTACTGAAATTGGTTGATCCAGCAGAGCCATCAATATTATTATTAATTAGTAATTTAATGCGTTATGGAGGAGCATTTACTATACAGTTATTCCCATTATTAGTATTTATCAAAGTGTTAGGAAAACACTTTTCGGATTCTTCTCCTTTGATGATTGGTATTTTTTCTTATATTATCATTCTTATTATTGTGATGGTATTAGAAAGAAATGATTTTCCATCTTATTTTTATCATAGTGTACTAGGAATCGAATTAAAAAACGCAATTGTGAATTCGTCATCCTATAATATTCAATATCCTTATCAAATGGGAATCTTTCCACTAATTATTGCTTATCTTATTACCTGTTATTCTTATAAAAGAAGTCGACATCATATTCGTCATGGTATGTTTTATTTCATTGATCATGATTGCTGGGCGTTAATAATTGCTTTGTTTTTTAGTGTTATCGCTGGAATTGCGTTTACATTCATTTGGCCTTGGGTAATTCAATTGATGATGTTATTGTTTGATTATATTGCTTCTGATATTAATAATCCGATTCATTTATTCTTTTATGGCATCCTTGATCGCCTTTTTGCAATCAGTAATATGGTGGATATTCCACGCAATGTATTTTGGTTAAGTGAAGCAGGAGGAAGCTATATCGATGTTATAGGGAATAGTTATTATGGGGATGCTTCTATCTGGATGGCAACAAAAGATATGATTGAAGTTAATGTTACTAGTGGATCTTTTATTTCTGGTTTTTATGTGATTAATTTGTTTTTGATTCCATCGTTTCTTTTTGCTTACTATCGTTTGATGGGAACAAAAGAACAAAAATACCGCTATCTAATATTTATTTTATTAGCGTGGTTATTGAGTATTTTTTGCGGAAATCCAATACCGATTGAAATCGGTATGTTAGTTTTATCGCCATTGCTTTATCTATTTTATTTATTAATCGTTGGTTTTGCATTTGCTGCTTGTGCAGCGTTTGAGGCATTTATTGGATTTTATTTTGATGGAAATTTGTTGACGTCATTGCCAGGTAATCTACTGGATTTATTTAGCTATATTGGAAATTATCATTTCTATAGATCAATATGGATTATATTGATAATAGGTGTTATATTAGGAATTATTTTCTATTTTGCTACGATTTTCTATTTTCGCCATTTTGCGATAGGACTTCTTTCTATGCAAGATGCGGATGAAATTTGTGAGCATGTGATTCATGCAATGGGGGGAATTGATAATATAACAGCCATCTATTCTACGCCAGATAAAATTATGGCAAGTTTTAAAAATAGAGATGAAGTTAATTTAGATGAACTACATGAATTAGGAGCCTATTTAATTTTGGAAAGTAGAGATGGTTATACGATTCGTCTAGGAAATTTATCGATAATGATAGGCGAAAGAATTCAGAAAAAACTAAAATAATGGTAAAAATGATCCATCATTCAATATAATTAAGTTAAAAAAATGAGATTTTTGGGAGTTGATAGAAAAACATCGGCTCCTTTTTCTTAACATTATCTTTACAAAATTACCTTAAATTTACAAATGAAAAAAGCTATAATAAAAAAAGAAAAGGAGTAAACTATGAGAAAAATACTAATTATAGAAGATGAAGAAAATATACGAAAAATTATTGCTTACGACCTTAATAAAGCAGGTTATTCTGTGGATGAAGCAGAAGATGGAAGAAAAGGATTGTCGTTGGCGCTTGAAAATAACTATGATTTGATTTTAATTGATTGGATGCTTCCGGAAATAAGTGGGATTGCTATTATTAATCAATTACGTAAAAAAAATAATGAAAGTATTTTATTCATGCTTACTGCCAAAGATGGAGAAGAAGATATTGTAGAAGCATTTGAAGCGGGTGCTGATGATTATATGTCAAAACCTTTTTCTCCTAGAGAATTGCTTGCTAGAATTAACGCCCACATCAAACGGGTAAAAAAGAATGATGAACGTAGAGAATATCTTGATATCGTGATTGATGAAAAAAAACGTACTGTATTTATTGCAGATAAAAAAGTGGATTTAACAAAAAAAGAATATGATTTACTAAGTTATTTTATTTTGAATAATAATATTGTTCTTTCTAGAGATAAAATTTTAAATGATTTATGGGGATTTGATTATGATGGAGATACCAGAATTGTTGATGTTCATACTTTCAAATTGAGAAGTAAATTAAAAGAAAGCAAAGCTACCATTACTTCTAGTAGAGGAGTAGGCTATATCATGGAGGAAAGAAATGAATAAAGAAACATTCAAAAAGTTGTTGATGATGCTTGTTTTTTCCTATATTGCATTAGGAATGTTTTCTTTTAATCCCTATCTTGTAGTATTTCTTTTGCTTTGTTATTTTGCTTATGATTTTATGCAAGGAACGCAAATGTTAGAAGAGAAAAGCAAAGCTGAAAATAAAGAACTACAAAATGAGATTAAGATGACAACGAAAGATGCCTATTTAAAACAGAAGCAATTAATGACTATGATATCCAATATTCCATTCCCATTGTTGTTATTAGATGCCAATGGGAAAGTGGTATTATATAATTCCTCTTTTAATCAATTTCGTGATAATAAAGAAGAAAAATCAATTGATTACATGAATAATGATTGCCATTATGAAGTAAGTGAATTTTTGAAAGATGCCTATATTTTTGAAAAACAGACGGAAAAGATGATTAGTGTAGGGGATAAGACCTATGAGGCAATCAGTGTTCCTGTTACTACAAAAGGAAAATTCAGTGGCTGTGTTATATTGTTTCAAGATATCACACTCGCAAAAGAAAGAGAGAGTATGCAAAAGCAATTTATTGCTGATGCTTCACATGAATTGAAAACACCAATATCGGTAATTAAAGGAATGGTTGAAATATTAAATCGTGATGATTTTGATGATGAAAAAACAAGAGTTGAATTTATGCATCAAATTGAAAAAGAATCTCGTCGACTTGAAATAATTGTAAGAGACTTATTACAGCTATCTCGTTTGTCAAAGGATAATTTGATTTTAAAAAGAAAATCCCTTGATTTTACGGAAATTATTGAAGAATCAAAAAAATCGTTTCAACGTTTGGCTGATGAAAAAGGACTACATTTTGATGTAGATTATCAATCGCATGAAAAAGTGTTTGTCGATCGCGATCTTTCGATTACGTTAATGAATAATCTTATTAGTAATGCAATTAAATATAGTGATCAAGGGACCATACATATTACAACGAAAGAAGTAAATGAGGAATATGTAATTGAAATTAAGGATGAAGGGGTAGGATTATCGCAAGAGGATTGTGAAAAAGTTTTTGAACGGTTTTATCGTGTTGATAAAGCGAGAAGCAGAGCTAGTGGTGGCAGTGGTCTAGGATTATCCATTGTGAAATCCATCGTTGATGCTCATGGTGGAAAAATTAAAGTAGAAAGTGAATTGGGAAAAGGAACAACTTTTTTCATTCATTATAAATATTAATCAAAAATTCAAGTTGTATTATTACTCTATTATTCTTTTTTAGGAACACTTTTATAAAATGGAAAAAACAAAGAAACCTGAAAGTTAAAAAATGAGGAGTTTTCATCGCTGTGAGCAGTAGTGGATGAGAACTCCTTTTTTCATGTTTCGTGCGCAATCATAAAATATTTTTTGCTTCTTTTATTAACTTTGGTTTTGCGTAGACGATAACTATGAATTGCTACCTTTGATTTTGGTAAAGCATGAATAGCACGATTATCTCTTGTAGCCTATAGAATGCGATTGCCTGTAGGATCAAAATTTTAACAAACTCGAGTTAATCTTTTAAAGATGTTAAGGTTATGATTCAAAGATTTCATTAGTCCATTAGATAGTCTTTTCTAATACGCTTTTACTTCTTCTTTAGTTTTTCTACTAACTTACAATGTAGAGAAAGAAAGGATCATTTTTTTAATACGATTAAAGAAATGAGGAGAAGTTATTAAAGATTGTATCTTGAGATTCATTTTAAGCTTTGGATGATATTGTAAATAAGGACTGTGATAGATATCGTTGTAATTTTTCAATAATATCTATTTGTAGTTTTGAGGAAGAGGTATTTCTTGAGGGTGTTAGCCATTGTTGTGCTCATAATTCAATCGTAAATCTCGCTCACCCCATTGTTTTTCATCTTGTTTCTTAAAAAGCTTGAACAGTTTTTGAGATAAATGTTGGGAGTAGAAATGATGATCATGCTAGTAGGAAAGATGTCTACAATAGAAACATGGTTGGAAAATCGCCAGTCACTATTTCTAAATAATTTATGTAGGCAGCGCTGATGATGCCATTTACTTTCCTCTATAAGAGGGCTCTCTAGAAAATAACGCTACAAAGTATTAATTCAATGATATCGCCTAAGACAAAATCAAGAATGACAAAAGCGTATTTTTTCATTCGAAGCAATAGTAAGACAGACTTCATCAATAAAAATATATTTAGGAAGAGGAACTTTAGGAAAATCAACATCAGCAGTAAAAATTGCATGATTTTGAGTATTGGAAAAAAATTATCATGATCGACCTAATAGGTGTAAAATTCGTACATTACTTATAGGGCTATAGGAATGAGAAACATCCTTCTATAATGATTCTATTTTCAATCAATTTTATTCCTTTAGTAAATAAAAAAGAGATTGGCAAAGAATATCTTAATTTACCATTTTTTTACAAAAGCAAAATAATAAATAAACAATTTAGGATTATCCTATAAATGTCTCAAGAGAAAGGAAGAATTGAAGATGAAGAAATTATTAGGATTATTATTATGCTGTGGATTGTTATTAACAGGATGCGGTGGAACTAACAATGAAGGTGGAGAAAGTGTTAATTTAACCGCTGGTGGATCGACTTCTATCCAACCGTTAATGGAAAAAATTGCAGAATCTTTTGAAGCAGATGGAAAAGGAACCATTTCTGTTGAAGGTGGTGGATCCAGTGTTGGAACAAAAGGAGCAATTGATGGAACCTTTGATATTGGTATGGCAAGTCGTGCATTAAAAGAAGATGAACCAAACGAATTAGATGGAACAACAATCGCTTTAGATGGAATTGTAATCGTTGTTAACGATGCGAATGCAGTATCGGATATCACATTAGAAGATGCTAAGAAAGTATTCACAGGAGAAATCACAAACTGGAAAGAATTAGGTGGAGAAGATGCTGAAATTGCAGTTGTTGCTAGAGAAGAAGGATCTGGAACTCGTGATGGATTTGAATCTGTTGTAGGATTTGAGTCGGATGAATTAGTTGCAAATGCTGAAATTCAAAATGCTACAGGTGCTGTTGTACAAAGTGTTAATGGAAACAAAAATGCAATAGGATATATTTCTTTAGGTGCATTAACAGATGAAGTAAAAGCATTAACAGTAGAAGGTGTAGAAGCAAATGAAGATACGATTTTGGATCAATCCTACAAATTACAAAGACCTTTCACATTAGCAGTAAAGAAAGGCAGCGATGTTGCTGAACCACTATTCGAGTATATCTTCTCCGATGCAGGTAAAAAAATTATTTCTGAAAATGGATATGTACCTGTAGAAAGAGAAAAGTAAGAAGTCTATTGTGAAATTAAAGAAAGCAAAGTTCTATTCACTAGGACTTTGCTTTTCAAGCTAGTATAGGAGGAATGTTATGAATTCTATAACATATAAAAAATTACTTGATTCTATTTTTAAGGTCATTGTATTTATTTTTACGTTTTTATCTGTCGTATCTTTGGCAGCCATATTGATTTTTATTTTAATCAAAGCAATGCCAATATTTAAAGAAGTTAATTTCTTCGAATTTATGTTTGGCAGAACATGGGCACCTACTGCATCAGAACCAAAATTTGGCGTGTTTGCATTTATTATAGCGAGTATTATGACAACACTTTTGGCAATATTGGTAGGTATTCCAGTGGGATTATACACTGCAATTTACATTAGTGAAATTGCACCTAAAAAAATCGGATCCTATGTATTATTTGTCATTGAAATGCTAGCCGCTATTCCTAGTGTTGTCTATGGATTTTTTGGGTTAACGCTCATTGTACCATTCATTCAAAATCTTTTTCATTTAAGCAGTGGATCTACGTTACTAAGTGCTTCCATTATATTGGCGTTAATGGTATTACCAACAGTGGTATCACTTTCTACTTCGTCTCTTCAGGCAGTTCCTAATTCGGTAGTAGAAGGTTCTTTAGCATTAGGAGCTACGAAAATACAAACGATTTTTAAAACAAAGATTCCTTATGCGAAATCAGGAATTTTAACTTCGTTTTTATTGGGGCTTGGAAGAGCATTAGGAGAAACAATGGCAGTAATATTGGTCGCTGGAAATTCCAACATGATGCCAAATTTAATGAATTTTTTTGGATCCTATTTACAAAGTGGAAGAACTTTGACAGGAAATATTGTAATGGAACTAGCGTATGCAACGGGAAATCATGAATCTGCTTTATTTGCTACAGGGGTCGTATTGTTCTTATTCGTTAGTATTATAAATTTAATTATTATGTACGTTAAGAAAAGAGGGGTTAGTGCATGAGTCGAAAAACAAAAGATAACATTCAATTGTTCTTTATTTATTTGTCTGCGGCATTATGCGTATGTGCTTTATTCTTCATCATCATTTTTATATTAGGACGGGGACTATCGCATGTGAATTGGCAATTTTTATCTTCCTTATATAGTCCGAGTAATCCAGAAAGTGGAATTTTACCGATGATGATTGGAACCGTATATATGGTAATCGTATCGCTTTTGATTGCAACACCGATTAGTATCTTTAGCGCAATATATTTAAATGAATATGCGAAAGATACTGCTTTAACTAGAATCATTCGTTTTGCAATCGATGGATTAGTAAGTGTTCCTAGTATCGTTTATGGCCTGTTTGGGTTTTCACTATTTGTTACGATAATGGGACTAAGAATGTCAATCCTATCTGGTGCATTGACATTATCAATCATGATTCTTCCAATTTTAATCAAAACAATAGAAGAAGCTTTAAAAACAATACCAAATGATTTAAGAGAAGCTAGCTATGGGGTAGGAGCAAGCAAGGTACAAACCATTTTTAAAATTATTATCCCATCCTGTATGGGAAATATCGTTAGTGCGATCATCTTAGGAATGGGGCGAGTTATTTCTGAAAGTGCCCCTTTGATTTTAACGGCAGGAATGGCTTATAAAATTCCAAGAAGCATTATGAGTGGATGCCGTACTTTGACAACACATTTATATTATCTGGCTAGTGAAGGTATTGGTGAGGATGCCAAAACACAAGCTTATGCTACAGCAGCAGTGCTTGTTGTTATTATTATCATATTAAATCTGTTAACAAGAGTGATTGCAAAAAAATTATCAAAGAAAGTAGGAAAAGCATAATGAGTGATATCAAGTTTAATGTAAAAGATTTAAATCTGTATTACGGAGATTTTCATGCCTTAAAAAATATTAATTTAGAAATTAAAAACAAAAAAGTAACGGCTTTGATTGGTCCTTCTGGTTGTGGTAAAAGTACATTTATTCGTACGCTAAATCGAATGAATGATCTGGTTGATGGTTGTCGCATTGAAGGTACCATAGATTTTCATGGAGAAAATTTACTGGATAAAAATTTAGACGTGATAGGATTAAGAACAAAGGTAGGAATGGTCTTTCAAAAACCGAATCCATTTCCAATGAGTATCTATGAAAATATTGTTTATGGGCCAAAATGCCAAGGGATAAAGGATAAGAAATATTTGGATGAATTAGTAGAAACTTCATTGCGACAAGCGGCTTTATGGGATGAAGTGAAGGATCGTTTGCACAAGAATGCCTATGGTCTTTCTGGAGGTCAACAGCAACGTTTGTGTATTGCAAGGACCATTGCAATGAAACCAGAAGTAATTTTAATGGATGAACCAACAAGTGCACTAGATCCGATCGCAACAAAGAAAATTGAAGAATTAATAGAGGAATTGAAGAAAGATTACACGATTTTGATAGTGACGCATTCCATGCAACAAGCAAGTCGTGTGAGTGATGAAACTGCCTTTTTCCTATTAGGAGAAGTAGTTGAATTTTCTTCCACATCAGAATTATTCCAGCGACCTAAAAATAAGAAAACAGAAGATTATATTACCGGAAGATTTGGATAGGAGGGTCATTATGAACTTAGATCAAACATTAGAAGCTTTAGAAACCAGCGTTAAACATATGGGAGAAAGAGTTTTATCCCAACATGAAAGATGTATCGAAATATTAAAATCAAAAGATAAAGAAGTAGCACTTCAAATTGTTAAACAAGATGAATTTATCAATCGTTATGAAGAAGATATCAACAATCAAGCAATGGAACAATTTGCCTTATTGAACCCGGTTGCTAGTGATTTAAGAAGAGTGTTAGTTTCAATTAAGATTGCATCGGAATTAGAACGAATCGGCGATTATGCGAAAGGTTTAGCTTCATTTATCATAAAAAGTAAAACATCAAGAGAAGAAGAATTAATAGAACATGCAGCGAAAATGGAAGAAAATTTTACTAAAATGCTCAAAGCGGCATTGGATGCTTATGCGAATAATGATGTGGAGCAAGCGTTTGAAGTTACGAAAAGTGATGCGAAAATCGATGCGCTCTATCAAGAGTTTAAGATCAAGTTACAGGAAAACATTGATATTACCATACAAGATGCGTTCTACCTATCCGGGCTATTTAGAAATATTGAAAGAAGTGGAGATCACACGATTAACATCTGTGAACATATCGTTTATTTAGTAAAAGGAGTACAATACGATTTTGATTAAAATGAGTATTATACTCCTTTTTTCACACAGTTTTCATAAATCAGCCACACAGGAATAAAAAAACTATACTATAATAATGAAAAGAGAGGGGTTCTTTTATGGCGAAACTGTTAATTGTAGATGATGAAAAAAATATTCGTGAGATTATTAAAAAATATGCTGTGTTTGAAGGCTACGAAGTGGCAGAGGCAGAAAATGGTATGGAAGCGATTCGTGTAGCAAGTGAGAGTGATTATGATTTAATGATCATGGATATCATGATGCCTGAATTAGACGGTTTTAGCGCATGTCGTGAGATATTCAAAACAAAGCAGATTCCCACAATTCTGCTATCTGCTAGAGGGGAAGAATATGATAAAATTCATGGTTTTGAAATTGGTGCTGATGATTATGTAGTAAAACCATTTTCACCAAAAGAATTAATGATGCGAGTCGCAGCCATATTAAAACGGTCGAAAGCAACAACGGAAAAAGATGTATTTTTTTTTGAAGGATTAGAAGTAAATTTCACATCCCGCATTGTTACGATTGATAACGAACGAATTGATATGTCACCAAAAGAATATGACTTGTTTTTCTATATGGTAAAAAATAGAAATATCGCATTAACAAGAGAACAATTGATTACGGATGTATGGGGATATGATTTCTATGGGGATGATCGCACATTGGATACACATATTAAATTATTACGAAAAAGATTAAAAAATTATGCCTATACTATTGTTACGTTAAGAGGGGTAGGTTATCGTTTTGAAACCAGATAAGAACGATACGAAAATCAGTGTGAAATGGAGAATATTTATTTCCATTTCAACGTTTTCACTTATTTTGATTTTATTACTTTGGTTGTTTCAAGTCGTGTTTCTTAATGATTTTTATAAAAGTGTAAAAACAAGACAGATTCAGACAACCGCACATGAAGTGGCAACGAATATTGCAAGTAATCATCTTTCTGATTTTATTGATGATAAAAGTGAAAATTCCGATTACTGTATTCAGGTCATTGCGATGAGTACAGCAACTATTTATTATGAAAATAAGCAGAATCGCAGTGTCTGTGGCTATTTAATCAGTGGATGGGAGGATATTTGGGAACTTTATTGGGAAGCTAAAAACAATGGTGGTAGAGTAATTCGAGATCAAAAGGATAATATATTCAATGGGAAATTTAACGATTTTTCAAGGCAGTATGATTTATATGGGGATAAAGAAGATGGGGAAATTCCAAAGTTTGAAATCAATGTAATGAAAGAAGTCGAATCCATTACGTATGGGGAAATTGTAGAAAGCCACGAGACCGATTATTTGGTATTAGTTAATTCTAGAATTACTATTGTCAATGAATTAGCAGAAACGATACGAACGCAATTAATTATCATCTGCATTATTGTACTCGTTGCTTCTTTATTGATTGCTTTTGTTATTTCGTCTCTTATCGCAAAACCAATCGTAAAAATTAATGAGAGTGCAAAAGAATTAGCAAAAGGTAAATTTGATGTTCATTTTGAAGGAAAAGGATATTTAGAAATTGAGGAATTAAATGATACATTAAATTATGCAAGCAAAGAACTAAGCAAAGTAGAGAAACTACGAAATGAATTAATTGCAAATATGTCGCATGATCTGCGAACACCATTGACCATGATTGCTGGATATGGGGAAGTCATGCGTGATCTTCCAGGAGAAAACACGCCTGAAAATGTACAGATTATCATTGACGAATGTCATCGATTGACCGATCTAGTAAATGATATTTTATCTCTTTCGAAACTGCAGTCGGGAACGCAGACACTAAGCATGCAATCCTTCAATATTACACAGTGTATTCAAAATATCGTAACAAGGATTTCAAAAATGCTAGAAAAGGATGGCTACTTAATTTCATTTTCTTTTGATGAAGAAGCAATCGTATATGCGGATCCGATAAAAATGAATCAAGTAATATATAATTTGTTAGTTAATGCCGTTCATTATTCAGGTGTTGATAAACAAATTGAAATACGGCAAAGAAAGAATAAGGATCGTGTTCGAATTGAAGTAGAGGATCATGGAGAAGGAATATCATCCAAAGATCTTCCTTATGTTTGGGATCGTTACTATAAAATAGATAAAGTACATAAACGATCTGCAATTGGTAGTGGATTAGGTCTTAGCATCGTGAAAGGTATTTTAGAATTACACCATTCGATCTATGGCGTAACTTCAAAAGTGAACGAAGGAACAATATTCTATTTTGAAGTTTATCAAGAAAAAAATAAATAAAATGAAATCAGTGGATGGCTTAATGGTAAGGCATCCACTGATTTCATAATAGCGTTATTTGCATAGGAAAACATCGATTCTTCCAATTTGTGGAAGAATCGATGTTTTCCTTTTGCTTATATAGTTTTCCATTTTTTTTAGTGCTATAATAAAATAGATAAAAAACCAATGCATTAATTTGCAGTATCAATAAAAAGGAGGATATATGATGATTCGAATTCATGATGCAATTTCTTCCTATCGGAGTTATTTAAAAAAGCGTTCGCAAGATTATATGCAATATGGACGCTATATGGCAAAAAAAGTGGAAAAAGAAGATTTGAATTTGCGTTTCATTTCTTTCATGGGCGATATCACCATGATGTTTTTACCGATAATATTATGGGATTATCTATTTTTACTTACAGTGGCTCATTATTTTCCTTATTCGTGGTTCCATTTTCTACGCTATTTTATTTTAGTGCTACTGTTTTTTTCTTTTTTTGCAGGGAACATTTATCTAATGTGCAATTATAAAGGACAATCCTTAGGAAAACTAGCAATGAATTTTAAATTGGTTGATTTAGAAAATAAAGAATTGAATAATGCGATATTGATCAAACGTGAATTGTTGGGAAAAGCATTACCGATTTTAGTGTTTTCATCTCCATTTATTGTTTTTCATAAGAGTTTTTTATGGGGACTACTAATCTTTACGCTCATTAATGGTGCATTTGTATTAGTAGATAAGCAACATCGCAGTATTATTGATCGATTTTTAAAAATAAAAATTGTAAAGTTGAGCGAAGATGGTAAAAAAATTGATTATCATCCAGTTATCGAAAAAGTGAAAGAAGAAAAAGTTGTGGTTGCAGAAAACCGTTATGATTTGCATTTGTATTCTTCTTTCTCTCATGATGGCGAAATAGCAGTTGAAGATTTATTTAAGCAAGCAAAGGAAGCGGGAATTAAAGCAATCTCAATTTGTGATCATAATAGCTGCAAAGCCAACAGCATTGCGAAAAAAGTGGCTCCTTTATATGACATCGATTATATACCAGGGATCAATATTGATTGTGATTATAAAGGTTCCCATGTTAGAATTCTTGGTTATTTCATTGAAGGTAATGAAGATCGTTTTATGCAGATTGAATATGAAAATCTAGCAAAGGAAAAAGCAGTATCTGTGCGAAGAATTCAATTGTTTGAAGATTTTACTGGATTCCATGTTAATAGTGAAAAATTATTACGCAATAATCGATTTCAGATTATTACCAAGGAAATGATTGCGAGACATATTTTATCCAATACAGAATATCGGAGAAGTAAACTGCTACAACCCTATCTAGTGGGTAGTAAGAAAGACAAACCAATCACTTATTTCTGTGAGGATTTCTTTGGTAAAAAAGGTGCTTGCTATGTTCCAGTAGTACATCCAAAAGCGGAAGATATGATTGCATTGATCAAATCAAGCAAAGGGGTTCCTGTTTTGGCTCATCCGATGTATTCTTTAGGAAATGAGGAAGAAAAGTTGTTAGAACTACTGGATGAAGGAATGGAAGGAATTGAAATATTTAGTCCATATCATTCCCATGATGATATGAAAAAATTAATTTTATTAGCGAAACAAAAACATCTAGAAGTTACGGCAGGAAGTGAATATCATGGACCACATCGTCCTCGTTTTGTTTTAGGAAAAACCGGATGTCCAAAAGATGTCGAATCCGTCATTGAGAAATTTATCAGTAAACATAGCTAAAATAGGAGTGCAGAGATGCATTCCTATTTTTAACAAAGGGTCAAATGATTGATTTCCGTATAAAAAATAAGGAATCGTCATATCCTAATGGAAATGGCAGGCAAACGAAAAAAATAATCAAATAATTAGCACTTTAATATTGACAGTGCTAATTATTTGATTATAATTATAAGTGTAATCAGGGGAACCTGGTTAAGAAAGAACTTCATAATTGTGGAAATATTTTCACAATAGGTAAGATGATGGAGGCGATAAATATGAAATTCTTCCCAAGAACAACAAGTTTATTTGATGTATTTGATGATGTATTTGATATGCCATGGTTTAATGGAACAAATGATTTTAATATGAAAACAGATATTTCAGAAAAAGATGGCAGCTATTTGTTGGATATGGAACTTCCAGGATATCAAAAAGAAGATATTAATATTGAATTAAACAATGGATACCTTAATGTTACTGCTTCTAGAAATCACAATAATGAAGAAAAAGATGATAAAGGGAATCTTATTCGCCAGGAACGTTACAGTGGAAGCTGTACACGTAACTTCTATGTCGGAAATCATGTAAAAGAAGAAGATATTAAAGCTAGTTTTGAAAATGGTGAATTAAAGATTTGTGTTCCTAAAGTAGAGACACAAATACCGGAAAAGAAAACAATCATGATTGAATAATCTAATTAAAAGAGGGATCATCCCTCTTTTATTATTTTTATAAATGAATTAAAATGAATTAATATGACTAAAAATGAATTTTTTTATTGACAGTAAAAAAAGGAAGAGTTATAGTAAATTTGGAAAGAAGAGAGGTAGCCATATGACAAAGAAAAGGATAAGTATTGATGGGGTACAAAATGCGGAAGTTTCGAAACCAATTCCATGCGAAAAAACACCAAAAGAACAGCTAGAAATCATGGAGGAGTATACAAGAGTTCATCAATTGTATAGTGATAAAGACAAAGCATTTCGTGAAGTTAATTGCTTAAAAGTAATTTTCCCAAGACTATTTCGATCCATTCAAGAAACGGATTTGATTGCGGGACGTTTGGATTTTCTTCCTATTGGCTTTGGCTCTGTAACTAGTGTTGGTGGGGTAGGACATTATTGTGTTTTCCACAAACTAAGAGCTTTTAAAATGTTATTAGAAGAGGAAGAAGATAAAAAAAGAGTAGATAACTTATATCATTATTGGGAAGACCATGATGTAAAAGCATTGTATTGTTACGATGTTTTAAATGAAACAACAACAGGACGTTTCATTGATTGCAAATATCCATATATGGCAACGGCTCGTCTAAGCGGAATGATGCTTGACTACAAAAAATTAGTATCACTTGGTGTTAATGGTATCATTGATTTATTAAAAAGTAAGGAACAAAATGCCTTTATCCAGGCTTCCCTTGAGACGATGTATTTGTTTAAGGATGTAATTTCTAAACAAGTAGAATTAGTACAGGAACAAAAACTTCAGACAACGAATGAAAATAGAAAAAAAGATTTGGATTTAATGGAATCGGATCTACGATATATTAAAGAAAATAAACCAACTACTTTCCATCAAGCGTTACAATTGTTCTGGTTATATGCATTATGTGCTGGATGTATTAACTATGGTAGAATGGACGTTGTTTTAGGACCATTCTTAAAAAATGATATTGATAATGGAACAATCTGTGAAGAAGATGCTTATCGTTATATCAAATCATTGTGGAAAATGATTGAGAATCGAAGAACTACCGTAAATGGACGAATCATCGTAGGTGGAAGAGGAAGAGAAAATGTAGAAGCTTGTGATTTATTTGCTAAAATATGTCTGCGTGTCTGCAAAGATACTCGCTATGTAGAACCACAGTTTACGCTACGTTTTGATACTAACACATCAGAAGAAATTATGGACATGGCATATGAATGCATTGCTAGTGGAGCTACTTATCCAACCTTATATAATGATGATGTTAATGTATCTGCGGTGGAATACGCAATGAATCTTCCAACGAGATTAGCAGAGCAATATGTACCATTTGGTTGTGGTGAATTCGTTATTCAAGGAAAGAGTGTAGGAACACCAAATACATTATTGAATCTGACTAAGATCATGCAAATTTCAATGAATGAGGGAATCGACCCAATGGATGGAATTTATAAAGCTGGTCCGTTATCTCTGAAACCACTGAAAGAATTGACTACTTTTGATGATTTATATCAACAATATAATAAAGTATTAGATTTCTATATGGATCTTAGTGTTCATGATCAAGCCTATAGTTATGAGGTAATGAATCGAGAAGTATCCTTCTTATTTACTTCTATCTTAATGGATGATTGCATTGGTAGAGGGAAAGCACTTTTAGATGGAGGTGTTGAAATTTTAGGTGGAACAAATGAAACCTATGGAAATATCAATACCAGTGATGCAATGTATGCAATCAAGTCATTAGTTTATGATCAAAAAAAGTATACTTTAGAAGAACTTAACCAAGCGGCTTTACACGATTATGTTGGATATGAACCAATATTAAAAGATATTTTGGATTTACCAAAATATGGAAATGACATCGAAGATGTGGATGAAATGGCAAATCAAATGTATGAGTATGTCGCAAAAGGAATTCGTGATCGTGGAATTCAATATGGAATGGGTTACTATTTGATTGTTATTTCCAACAATCAGACGAATACCGATTGGGGACATCAAACGGATGCTTCCTTAGATGGAAGAAGAAAAGGAGTCTATATGAATCCAGCCAATAATCCACAAGGAGGAGCTGCCAAGAATGGTCCAACGGCGGTATTGAATTCATTAGCTAGATTTGATGCGAAATATCATGGAGGAAGTGTGCAAAATATTAAATTTACTCCAAGAATGATGCATGAGGATAAAGAAAAGGTAAAACTTCTATTTAAAACTTATTTTGCGAAAGGTGGATGTCAGCTTATGGTAACCTGTGTTGACCATGGGGTGTTAGAAGATGCGCAAATTCATCCAGAAAAATATCCTGATTTAATTGTTCGTGTAGCAGGTTATAGTGCAGTATTTGTTAATTTGACTCCAGATATTCAAGAAGAATTATTAAGTCGAGTGTTATATGATTAAAATATCGAACATTGAGCGATTTTCAACACATGATGGACCAGGGATTCGAACAACGATATTTCTTAAAGGTTGTCCACTTCATTGCCCATGGTGTGCCAATCCAGAAACGTGGTCATTATCTTCTGTCTTAATGCACAATGAAAGAAAATGTGTCAGTTGCCAAAAATGTAGTAGTGTATGCCAACAAAAAGCGATATCTTTTTTGCCAGAATTTCATCTAAATCAAAAGAAATGCATTGCTTGTGGTGAGTGTACGAAATTTTGTATTCCAGGTGCATTGTCTCTCTCAGGAGAGGAGAAAGAAATTGATGAAATTATCAAAGAGGTGAAAAAAGATGACGATTATTATGAAGCAAGTCAAGGTGGTGTCACCGTTTCGGGAGGAGAACCGTTTTTTCAAGAAGAAATCATTTTACTGCTACAAAAATTAAAAAAAGAAGGATATCACATAGCGGCTGAAACGACAGGGAATTATTCAATACAACGATTGCAAGAAGTGGAACCATATATTGATTTATTCTTATTTGATGTCAAACATGTTGATCATGAAGTGTTAAAAAAGGTAACCGGAGCAGATTTAACTATCATTTTAAATAATCTAAATTACCTAGCCAATAATTGTCCAGAAAAAGTAATCATTAGAACCCCAGTCATTCCAACGTTTAATTACGAAGATACCATTTTAAAAAGGATCATGGATTTGACAAAAGAATTTGGTTTTCGTGAAATCAATTTACTTCCTTACCATTCATTAGGGAAAAACAAGTGGCAAGATCTTCAGAAAACCTATGCCTTTGAAAATGAAAAAATGATGGATAAGAAGGAATTGATGGACTATAAAAAATATGGAGAAGCCATTGGATTAAAAGTGAAAATCGGTGGTTAAAAGTTTTCAAAAAAGGAGGTAGAGTATGAAAACAACAGATCCAAAAAAACAAGCAATTTTAGATCGTCTGAAAGGTGGGTTAATTGTATCTTGTCAGACTCAGAAAGACGAACCAATTTATACCCCAGATATGGTATTAAAAATGGCAGAATGCGCAAAATGGGCAGGAGCTGTAGGTCTGCGTTTAAATTCACCAGAACAAATCAGACAGGTAAAAGAAGCGAATTTAGGACTTCCTATTATTGGGTTATATAAAGTATGGCACGATGATACTTATGTATTTATCACACCAACCATGAAAGAAGTGGATGCGATTGTTGAAGCAGGTGCTGATATCATCGCTATTGATTGTACTTCTGAAGTTACCCATGAAGGAACCCAGGCATGGGATTTAATTAAAGAAGTGCGCAAAAAATATCCAGACCATTTGATTTTTGCTGATTGTTCTACTATTGAGGAAGCAAAGCGTGCTTCTGATAATGGTGCAGAAATCGTGGCTCCAACATTGTATGGATATACGCAAGCAACACAGAATATCGAAGGTGCTAACTTCAGGATGGTAGCAGATATGTGTAGAGAAATTGGGGATGAAGCATGTGTTATCATGGAAGGGCATTTATATACTCCAGAAGATGCTATGAAATGTATTTTCTTAGGATGTCACTCAGTTGTTGTTGGCTCTGCCATTACTCGTCCTCATTATGTCGCAAAAAGATTTGTTGACTGTTTAAGCAAATATCAAGATGATTGGAGAAAGGTAGAAAAAGCTCATCATACTAACGAATTAAAATAGTAAGTAGTATGGAAAAGGAATGAAAAAAGTGAAGAATGAAGTGAACCCGTAAAGTTAGAACAATTTTAGGAGGTTCACTTTTATTATAAACATAAATCGCATCTCTTCGACAAATTTTGATTATGAAATTTTGTATAGTATCAATGATAAAAGCATAGGATACAAAGAAGAAGGTGAGATTATGAAATCAAAACAAGAAAAAAGAGAATCACTTTCCATTTTGATTTTGAATCATTTTCTACAATGGATCATTATGTTATTACCCTCTTTATTATTTCCTGTTTATATGTTGTTTACAATAATGATTCCCATTTCTTATGAGATGCAGTTGGTTTATTTTGGGATAATGGATGGGTTGTTGTTTGTTTCTGTACTGTTTTTGAATCCCTTGATCACAGCGAAAATACAAACCAGTGGAGAAGGTTTTATTATAGAGTATCATCAAAGAAAAGGAAAAGAATTGCTGTTAGAAAGTCTTCCTAATTTTCCCTTTTTATTTATTTTACTATTTCTTCCCATTTGGTGTTTATTATTGTATTCCTTTGTTGAGTTCATCGTATTGTTATTGGATCCATTCCACCTTACTATAAGAGAAAGAATTATAATGATAGGAAATAAAATCATGGAAAAAAGAAAACAAAGAATAGAAAAAGATGCAATTTCAACGCAAGAAATTCCACAATGATCGAGGAAGAAAAGATCGGATATAATGGTATTCTCTTTGTTCACATCTCAGATAAAATAGCATTTTAGCTAAAAAAAAGATAAAATAATAGAAAACAAGGAGAATCGGTATGAAAGTATTTGCATGTGATTTTGATAAAACCTTATACCATTGGGGAGAAGGAATCAAAGAAGAGGATAGAAAAGCAATTCAATCCTTTCAGAAAAAAGGTAATAAATTTGGTTTATGTACAGGAAGACCTTATAGTGGAGTAAAAGAAACTTGTCATTTAGTAGATTATGATTTTATGATTCTTTGTAATGGTGCTATTATTATTGACCATAATGGATCATTTCTATTGGAAAAAAAGATGGATCAAGGATCACTTTTCTGTGTTGTTAAAGATTATAAAGAGGAAATCATTAATCTTGCAGCGAAAGAGGATAACTTTGTGTTCGAACAAGGAAAAGTACCCTTTACACAAATACGAATCACAACCATGGAAGAAATAAAAGATACCCCTATTTATATGGTATCCCTCTATTTTGATAGTGAAATGGAAGCTGCCAAAGCAACCAATGAGATTAACATAAAATATCCGTCGTTGGTGGCATTTCAAAATCTAAGCTATGTCGATATTATGGCAAGCGGTTGTACGAAAGGCAATGGTGCTAGTTTTATTAAAAATAAATGGAATGCTACTCAATTATATGGCATGGGTGATTCCTATAATGATATTCCTTTGTTAAAAGCAGTGGATATTGCCTATACGTTTTCGCATTCTCCACAAGAGGTAAAAAATGCGGCTCATATTTTTGTTGATAGTGTGGCTGAAGCATTAGAAAAAATAGAAGAAAATTAATTTTTAATAAAAATAAGGAGGAATGAACATTAAGGTAATTTCGCTTTCAAGAAATAGGATTATTTTTCACTCATCCACAATAGGAAAACTTATGATTTGTGCTGAATTGAGCATGATATAGTACATAGCTAGATCGAAAAAAAAGAAACGTATCTTGCCAAATAAAGGAACTCTATATTATAATAAGAAAGAAATTATAGTAGGCGATGAATGGAAGAGTAGTATATCGGATCTTTTTAGAGAGCAGGTGGATGGTGAAAATCTGTAGGAAATGGTATGCGAAGATGGCCCAGGAGCCAGCTGATAAGCAGCCGCGCAATCAGGCGTTATTGATGAGGTGCATTGATAGATGCATAAAATAAGGTGGTACCACGGTTAAGCTCGTCCTTTGGATGGGCTTTTTATTATTTAGGAGGAATTGTTATGTGCAAAAATTGTGAAAAGAAACCTTACTACATTACCACAGCAATTGCCTATACTTCAGGTAGACCTCATATTGGAAATACTTATGAGATCATTTTAAGTGATGCAATTGCACGTTACAAAAGAGCACAGGGATATGATGTGTTCTTTCAAACAGGAACGGATGAACATGGACAAAAAATTGAAGAGAAAGCAAAGGCTTTGGGAATTACACCAAAAGAATTTGTTGATGATGTGGCAGGAAAAATCAAAGCCAATTGGGATTTGATGAATACAAGCTATGATAAATTCATTCGAACAACCGATGAAGATCATGAAGAACAAGTTAAGAAGATTTTTAAAAAATTGTATGAACAAGGAGATATTTATAAATCGAGCTACGAAGGTTTGTATTGTACGCCATGTGAATCGTTTTGGACGGAATCTCAGTTAGTCGATGGTAAATGCCCAGATTGTGGACGTCCAGTTAAAAAAGCAAGTGAAGAAGCTTATTTTTTCCGTTTAAGTAAATATGCAGATCGTTTAGTAGAATACTATAATGAACACCCTGATTTTATCCAACCAGAGTCTAGGAAGAATGAAATGATCAATAATTTTATAAAGCCAGGATTACAGGATCTGTGCGTTTCTCGTACAAGTTTTTCATGGGGCGTACCGGTAGATTTTGATCCAAAGCATGTCGTTTATGTATGGATTGACGCATTAAGTAATTATATTACAGGAATTGGTTACGATGTGGATGGAAATCATGGTGAAAATTATAAAAAGTATTGGCCGGCAGATATTCATGTTATTGGGAAAGATATCGTTCGCTTCCATACAATTTATTGGCCAATCATGTTGATGGCATTAGAAGTACCGTTACCTAAGAAAGTGTTTGGTCATCCTTGGTTATTGATTGGGGATGGCAAGATGAGTAAATCAAAAGGTAATGTCATTTATGCAGAAGATTTAGTGAAGTATTTTGGCGTAGATGCAGTGCGCTATTTCTGCTTGCATGAAATGCCATTTGCGCAAGATGGTTCCATTACTTGGGAATTGATGATTGAAAGAACCAATTCGGATTTAGCTAATGTATTAGGAAATTTGGTAAAACGTACGATTTCAATGAGTAATAAATATTTCAATGGTAAAGTGGAAAATCCAGTTTGTAAAGAAGCCATTGATGAAGAATTGATTTCCTTAGCGCTAGAAACACCAAAAAAGGTTGCAGAAAAGATGGAGCAGGTTCGTGTTGGCGATGCGGTTGAAGAAATCTTTACCTTGTTAAAACGCTGCAACAAGTACATTGATGAAACAGCTCCATGGGTATTAGCAAAAGAAGCAGATAAACAGGAACGTCTAGCGACAGTAATGTATCATCTGTTGGAAGGAATTCGTTTTGCAGCAGTATTGTTGCAATCGTTCATTCCAGAGACTGCCGAAAAGATTTTGGATCAATTGAATACCCCAGAACGCTCACTGGAAAGCTTAGAAAGTTTTGGTCATTTGAATACGGATAAGGTGGTAGAAAATCCTGAAATTCTATTTGCTCGAATTGATGAAAAAGCAATGTTAGAAAGAATTGAAGCAGATTTATCAGCAAAAAAAGAAGAAGTGAAAGAAGAAGCAAAGGAAGAAGTAGCTGAAATCACTTTTGATGACTTTATGAAAACACAGTTTAAAGTTGGGGTTGTTACTTCTTGTGAAAAACATCCAAAAGCAGATAAATTATTAGTATCTCAAATTAATATTGGCGATGAAACAAGGCAAATTGTAAGTGGAATTGCGGATAGTTATACACCAGAACAAATGGTAGGAAAAAAGGTCGTTGTGGTAACCAATTTAAAACCTGCGAAAATCCGTGGTGTGGAAAGCCAAGGAATGTTACTAGCAGGGGTTGATAGCAATGGAATTGAACTTGTGACAGTAAGTAATCTGAAAGCAGGAACGATTGTAAGATAATGAAGAAACTCAATCAGACGAGTCACATTCTTTATCTTGTTGCGTTAGCCTTCTTTATTAAAGCGTATCTTGATGCTAAACCAATCCTTAATTTGATAGGGGCAATGCTATTGGTCATGGGAATAGTACGACAGTGCTTATTAAAAAAGGCTATGAGTATTGAGGAGGAAGTCAATGGAGAAGACTCTTTAATCAAACGATTAAAGAGTGATATGCCACGTTATTGTGAAATGTTATTTCTCTATCAGCAAGGAAATTGTGATGTTCTATATGAAGAGGGCGATGGAATTTTGATTTATGATCCTAGCACAAAGCAATATATGGCAACGGCAGATTCGTTAGTTGGAGCAGAAGATATTATACGTAAGGTTGCTGATGATTACGAAACCTTAGTCGTTTTTGATACTGTTTTTGAACAATTGGAAGGGAAATTGTTTCGCTATCAAAGGAAACAAGATTACTATAATTATTGGTATGGAAAAAAAGAGAAATTTATTCTTCCAGAAACTACTTGCACTTTCCGAAATCTAACGCAAGATGATATTGCATATGTGAAACAATGTCATCGGGTTGAAGCGTTATGCAAGGATGAGTATATTTATGGAAGAATGGAAGAAGGTATGCTAGGGATTTTTGTGAATGGCACATTAGCTGGTTTCATTGGACGTCATGATAATGGATCTATTGGCATGTTGGAAGTGCTGGAAGAGTATCGTGAAAAGTCTATTGGAATGTTGTTGGAAATGAAATATATAAATGATTTATTGGATGTTGATGATCAAGAAATGATTTTTACACAAATTAATCCAGATAATGAAATCGCTATGCATTTACAAGAAAAATTAGGTTTTATCAAGGCAAAACAAAAGTGTACTTTATATTTTCGATAAGATCTCGTATTAATTACGAGGTCTTTTTTCTTGTTCCATCTTTTTGTTATTCTTAGGCTTTATGTCATATATGTAAGTAGGAGGAATTTTTTACATATGTTGAAATTAGAAAAAGTAACAAAAGATTATGGCAATGGCAAGGGAGTTACCAATCTTAGCTTTCAAATTGCAGCAGGTAAGATTTGTGGTCTTTTAGGAAGCAATGGTTGTGGAAAAACAACAACGTTTCGTATCTTGCTTGGATTGATTCAAAGTGATAAAGGTATGATTTATTATCAAAAAAAGCCACTTACAAGAGATGATTATCGTCTCTTTGGTTATGTGCCAGAAGAGAGGAGTATGCTACGTAATTTAAGTGTAAGAGAGCAGATTACTTATCTCGCAAGATTGAAGAAGATGGAGGAAGAGGAGATTGAAGATGCATTACAATATTGGAGTGATTATTTAGAAATTACAGAATACATGGATACTAAAATTATTGAATTATCAAAAGGAAATCAACAAAAAGTACAGATGATGTGTGCTTTCATTCATAATCCGACCATCATTATCTTTGATGAACCATTGAATGGACTGGATGTAAAAAATGTAGATCTATTTAAACAGTTGTTAATGAAATTGAAACAAGAAAAGAAGATTTTATTGATTTCCTCCCATCAGTATCACAATATTGAGCATATATGTGATTCGCTAGTATATCTAAAAGAAGGAAGAATTTTGTTAAAAGGAGAAATCAACCGTTTGAAACTAAAGTATGAAACTCGTTATCTTAAGATTCATACAAAAAAGGATCTGTTTTTAAAGGAACCAGGTGTTTTGGGGTATCGTAGAGAAAAAGACTATTTGATCCTTACGTTTTGCGACAAAAATAGTTGCTATGAATGCATAAGAAAGGTAATGGAGAAAGGAATTGACGATTTCAGTATGGATTTAGTATCGTTACAAGATATCATTCGGGAGAAATTAAAATGAAAGAGATGATACGTTTTTCACTCCATCGACGCTTTGGTAATAAAGCAACAAAATGGTTTAATGTTTTATTATTTATGATGATTGCTTGTATGTTATTTTTGGATTGCGTAATTTCCTTTTTTGATCCTTCGTTTCAACAGAAGGAAATGGTTTACTTAGAAAATATAAATAATGACGAGGTATCTTATTATAAGGAAAACAGCAATCAAGATTACCAATTTAAAGTGCTAAAAAAGAAACGAAAAGAGGCAATCGAAAGCAATCATTTGGTATTGAGAAAAAATAAAGGAGATTATATTCTTTATAGTAAATATGAAGTAGATGATATGGTACTCTCCCAATTTCAGTTTTTTATTGATAACTTTCATAAAGAACAACTAATGATGGAGTATGCAACTTTGGACAATGTACAGCTAATCAATGAATATAATAAATCAATGGAGTTAAAGAACAAAGTGAGTGGTAAACAAGGGAATGTGTCATCGGATAAAGGAAATGTCATTTTCATGTTTGTTACAGCTATTTATTTTATGATGATTAGTTTTGTTTCTAGCGTAGCCAGTGAAGTAGTTAATGAAAAAACAACGAAAACACTAGAATTAATTTTAACTTCCGTCAGCGCAAAGACACATTTCTATTCCAAACTGATTGTTGGTTGGCTAGTCATTTTACTACAAGGATTATTATCTTTCAGTTATCTTTTGTTTTGGTTTTTGTTGCGTTCGTTGTATGATCAAGGAAATGGGTTAGTAAAAATGATTCAGTATTTCCATTTATTAGAAATAAAAGGGAATAACTTTTATGCGATTCTAATGAATTTAGATCTAACACCAGATTTCTTTGTAAAATTAATTTATTCTTTTTTATTCTTATTAATCGGAATCCTTTTTATACAATTAATCATGGTTATTGTTTCTAGTTTTGTCACTACGATTGAAGAAGCGGGAAATATTCAAGCACCTTTCTATTTGTTGTTACTTGGGATATACTATCTTGTCATTGCCATCAATAATCCTCATGATTTAACCGAAGGGATTGGCTGTTTTTTGTCCTACCTACCACTATTTAATATGCTTTTGATGCCTTGTCGATTAATCATCGAGAACGTTGCTTTGTGGCAATTACTGCTATCCGCAACACTTTCCATATTATTAATTATTATTCTTGTAAAAAAAGGAATTCCTTACTATGAAAGAGGAGTACTAGATTATTCAAACAAAGGATTGCTTACGATGATGAAAGAGAAAATGAATCACAAGTAAGAAGAAGGGACTGTCTATTCCAATCAGTCCCTCTTGTATTATTCATCGTTTCTTCGTAATACTTTTCCTGCCAAAATACCAGTGTGTTGTTTCTGTTTTGCAGCAATCTTTCCATTGATAATGACATATTCTATACCATCCGGTGCTTTACCTCCATGAATGCTGTCGGTATTGGCACGAAGGTTATCCTTGTTCAATATCACGATATCCGCCCAATAGTGTTCTTTTAATACACCACGATTTTTAATTTGAAAGAAAGTAGCAACTTGTTCGGTCATCTTGTGAATCTTATCTTCAAAACGTTCCGGGCCATACAACGTTAGGTAACGGATCGCATATTGATAATTGTTTGGATGTGGCATACGATTCAAAGGAGCAGCTAAGTCCAAAACGGTCGATAAATCAAAGGCAAAACCATCACTACTTGGCATAGCGCGCTCACTGTTTAGAAGGATAGAAACCGCATCTTCACCGCCTTCGCAAAGAAATTTTATTGTAGTAAAAGGATCTTCTTTAACAATAGAAAGAATGGTCATAAGCAAGTTTTTATTTTTTTCTTTCATAATAGAAGAAAGTTTTTGATGATAGGAATGTTTTTGATTTTCGATAACATAGATATTGTTTTCAATATTAGGAATCGATAACATCATTGCTTTCTTTTGATCAATTTGTTCCTGTATCATAGTAATAAAATCATCATATTCTAACTTTTCAAAAAAAGCATCAATACTTCCACATAACACAATCCAAGGACGAAGAAAATTAATTAAATAAGGAATTGTTGATCCACCACCATCGGCATTACTAATGACATCAAACATGATAGGAAGTCTCTCCTCTTTCCATCCACGTTCCAGTTCTTTCAAAGAAGCGAGAGCAAGTTCTTTTTCTGTTTTTCCATTTTCTTCGATTCCAGAGAGAATATGCATGTGAGAAAGATTAGTAGGAATTTCCAATTCTCGACAAATTTGAATCGCTTCTTTTACACCATACAATGCATTATCTTCCATGGTTGAAGGATCAAAGCCGCGGACGTGGGTGGCGTAGATTCCGTTATATTCTTTTGCAACTTTTGCTAATTCTAAGATTTCATTAAATGTAGCAAAACGTCCAGGGATATAGTCTAATCCCGTAGAAAAACCATTGGATCCATGTTCCATATCATCTCTTAAAATAGCTTTCATTTGTTCCAATTCTTCATTTGTCGCAGGACGATGATTTTTTCCCATTACAGCGTTACGAATGTGATTGTGCCCACTCATTGGATAGTAGTTACAACTGAACCCAGTGCGTTCCGCTTTTTCCATAAACTCACCTAGCGAAATCCAATCGATATCCAAATGATGATATTTTTTCATTGCTTGTTTCATCGCATTGACATCACTTTGCCAACTGTAAGGTAAGAAGATAGATTTGCATGTCTCATTTAAACAATCGTATTCCCAACATAAAAATTCCCAATATTTCTCCCCAATTGGACCAGCAGAAAGACCACAGTTACCACAGATTTGAGTCGTCACTCCTTGCAGTGTATAAGCCTCATTTTTGGGAAAAGCAATAAGTGATAAGTCAGCATGAGAATGGGGATCAATAAATCCAGGAGTAATAAAACATCCACTAGCATCAATGGTTTGGGTAGCACATTCCCCTATTGTAGATGCAATCTTTGCAATTTTTCCATCTTTAATCGCAATATCAGACAAATAAGCAGTTTTTCCGGTTCCATCGACAATAGATCCATTTTGAATAATGATATCGTACATAAATTAAACCTCGTATTTACTTAATATTATAAGAATAATTGGCTTTTTATGCTACGGCAAAATAAGACAAAAAGAAAAAAATATGGAATCCTTGTGAATTTCTACTATAATAAAGATGGTGATGCCCCCTATGTGTGAAAGAAAAGAATCAGCAAAAGAAAAATTTGCTTTTGCCTTATTAGAATTAATAAATAAGAAACCATTGGATAAAGTAACAGTAACCGATATTACAGAAGCGTCTGACTTAACAAGACAAACATTTTATCGAAATTTTAAAGACAAATACGATTTAGTGAATTGGTATTTTGAAAAACTATGCATGCAATCTTTTAGAGAAATGGGCGTGAGCTGTACTTTGGAAGAAGGATTGATCAAAAAGTTTACTTTTATTAAAAGCGAACGTCGTTTTTTTACAGAAGCATTCTTGCAGAAAGACTGCAATTCGCTAGTGGAATATGATTATGAATGTATTTATGCGTTTTATCAAAATATTTTAAAGAAGAAGTTACCGTTTGTCAGTGAAGATTTCGATTTTTTATTGCGGATGTATTGTCGTGGAAGCATTCAAATGACCGTTGAATGGGTACGGCAAGGAATGAAACAAAATATTGAAAAGATTGTTTCATTATTGTTGGAATCGATGCCAGATCGATTAAAACCATATCTTATGGAACGAAACAAAGAGTATTAAAAAGAAATGTGGGAGACCACATTTTTTTGTAAATGCTCTATTGCATGTGACAAAATTCACAATCTGTCACTTGTTTGTAAACGGTTTCAATATTACAATGATTATGAAAAAGATTTGTCAGGAGGTATAAGAATTATGGCAAACAGATTTATCTTAAATGAAACTAGTTATCATGGGAGTGGAGCAATTAAAGAAATTGTTACAGAAGTAGAGGCAAGAGGCTTTCATAAAGCGTTAATTGTCACCGATGAAGATTTAGTTCGTTTCAATGTGGTGAAAAAAGTAACGGATTTATTGGATGCAGCAGGACACCCCTATGCCATTTATGATAAGGTAAAAGCAAATCCAACTGTTGAAATGGTAAAAGATGGTGTCGCAATGTTCAAAGCAGAAGGAGCCGATTATATCATCGCTATCGGTGGTGGTTCTCCACAGGATACTGGTAAGGGAATTGGTATCATCATTAATAATCCTGAATTTGCAGATGTTGTTTCATTAGAAGGGGTTGCACCTACAAAAAATAAAGCAGTTCCTATGATTGCCGTTGCTACAACAGCAGGAACAGCAGCAGAAACAACGATCAACTATGTTATTACCGATACGGAAAAGAAACGTAAATTCGTTTGCGTTGATGTTCACGATATTCCAGTTGTTGCGATTGTTGATCCAGATATGATGAGCAGTATGCCAAAAGGATTAACAGCAAGTACGGGATTAGATGCATTGACACATGCGATTGAAGGCTATACAACATTAGGGGCATGGGAATTAGCGGATACTTTAAATTTAAAAGCGATTGAACTGATTGCTAGAAGTTTGCGTGCTGCTTGTGAAAATGATCCAAAGGGAAGAGAAGATATGGCGCTTGGGCAATATGTGACGGGAATGGCATTCTCTAATGTTGGATTAGGAGTTGTTCATGGTATGGCACATCCATTAGGTGCTTTCTATGGTACTCCACATGGTGTTGCTAATGCAGTTTTACTTCCTTATGTAATGGAATACAATAAAGATTACACAGGGGAAAAATTTAGAGAAATCGCTCGTGCTATGGGGGTAGCAGGAGTTGATGGAATGACTCAGGAAGAATATCGTAAAGCAGCTATTGATGCGGTAATTCAGTTATCAGTAGATTGTGGTATCCCTCAGACATTGAAAGAAGTTGGTGTGAAAGAGGAAGATTTGGAAGCATTAACGGATTCTGCAATGGCAGATGTATGTACAGGTGGTAATCCAAGACCTTGCAAACGCGAAGAGATTTTGCAAGTTTACAAAACGGCATATAACGGAAAATAATAGAAATAAAAAGAATTTTACTCATTGCAAGTTTCTTTAAAAAAGGGATGAGATAAGATACGGTGACGCTTATTAGAAGCGCACCGTTTTCTTTCTATCATAGGAAAAATTGAATGCTGTTTGTCTTTTTAAAGAATGATTCGATGGTAGAATAAAGCTTGCAATCAAAACCAATATTTTGTTATTTTATGAACCGATTCATTTGTTCATAAGATTGCGAAGCTTGCTCAAACCCTTCTTGATAAAGTAATTCCAATTTTTTTCGGTTTGTCTCTAAACGAGAAATTGTTACAGGTTTTTGTGGTTGAATTACAAAAGCCTCTTGTTTTTTAACCATCTCACGAATTTGATTTAATGTATGGTTGTATTGGATATGTCGATGTTTTAATGCGTGAATCAGATTTGGATACATTTTATAATTGTAGGAAATGATCGGCATCAAATTATTTTTTCCTTTTCGATATTCAGGACACTGTGTTAAAACAACAACAATTTTAGCGCATCCTAATTGTTTTGCAAAAGCAATAGGAATACTGTCGCTGATTCCTCCATCCAAAAGATGATGACCATCAATATGAACAATTTTTGAAATCAGTGGAAGAGACATAGAGGCAATGACATAGTCGCTTTCTTTGTGCATGTCGCAAACCCTTTTGTACAACGGTTTTCCTGTTTCCACTTCGGTTGAAACGCTATAAAAATCGGTGCGATTTTGAGAAAATATATTGTAATCAAAAGGATTTAGTTCATCCGATACCGTAGAAAAAACAAAATCAAAGCCAAACGCATTACCTGTTTTCAAAAGATTGGATAAACTGAGATAACGTTTATCATGAAGATAATCTAAATTGATGGCAGCACCTCGTCCGAATTGTTTTGAGAGATACGAACAGGCAGCCCCACTACCAGCACTGACACCTAAAACAACGTCGAAATTAATATTTTTGGTAAGAAAGAAATCAAGTACACCACAGGTAAAAAGACCTCGAAGCCCTCCTCCCTCTAGAACTAATGCAGTTTTTATATCCATCACCTCGCATGCGTATCATTTTAGCAGTTTGTAATGTCGAATACGCAAGATATTTAGGGAATTGTGTGGGATATTATGTCATTGAAGTGGGTAGTTTTTCGTGGTATGATTTCCATATACAAGGAGGGTGGCAATATGAAGCTTATTTTAGCAATTATGTCAAATGAAGATAGCCCATCAGTTTCTGCGGCATTGACAAAAGAAAATTATCAAGTAACACGTCTAGCAACAACGGGAGGTTTTCTTCGCGCAGGAAATACAACGTTAATTGTTGGTACGGAAGATGAAAAAGTGGATAAGGCAATTGAAGTGATTGGTGAGTACAGCAGAAAGCGTACGGAAGTTGTACCTTCTACCGCTTCCTATGATATTGGAAGATTTGCATCATTTCCTGTTGAAGTGCAGGTCGGTGGTGCAACCATTTTCGTTATTGACGTGGAACAATTTATAAAATTATAATTTAGGAATGAGTCAATAACATTGCAATTCAAAAAAAGTTTTTGATTGTTTCACTAATTGTGAAAAAATAAAGTAACCGTGTAAACTAGCAGGATTCCATTCAGCTTACACGGTTGTTTTTATTTTTTAGGATGATATTCCACTAATAATACAGCAGTAAACATTAAGGTTCCTCCAATTAAAATGGAAGGAGTCAAAGGTTGCCCAATCAAAAGAATACTAAAAATAGTAGCAAATATTGATTCTAAGGAAAGAATCAAAGAAGCCTTGCTTGGTTCGACTTTACTTTGCCCATAAAGCTGCAACACGGATGCGAAAGCACTGCTGAAAATAGCGAGATAAAGTAAACTAAGCCAAGATTGTGATGGTAGGTAAGTTTGCTTTGTGATGGGCATAAATAGAAAAGAAAGAATACCCATCGTATAGAGTTGAATGCATGTAATTGACATGACATCGTTATGTTTTCCACATTTTTCATTAAAAATGATTTGCAGGGCAAAAAACAAAGCACACAATAGTAAGTAAAGATCTCCTAGATGTAGTGAAATGCTTTCACTAAAAGAAAGAATAGCGGTACCCAATAATGCTAGGACACAAGCGAGATATACTTTTTTATCAATATGACGATGGAGAAAAATGCGCTCAATCAAAGGTACGAGTAATACATTGAGTGTTGTGATGAATGCGGTATTTGGAACGCTAGAAAGAGATTGTCCTAAGGTTTGGAAAGCGAATCCAGCAAAAAACAAAGATCCAGTAATAACGCCTAGGAATATCGTTGTTTTGTTTCTCCACCATTTTTTGCGAAAGGAAAAAAGTAACATGAAACTACCACCAATGAGACCTCGAAAGGCAAGTAAAGGAAATGTTTGCCAACCATGAGCCAATGCATCGTCGACACCGATAAAGGCAAATCCCCAAATGATAGTAGTGAGAAATAAAGAAATGGTTGCTTTGGTTTCTTGCTTCATACGTTTACCTCAATATAAAGTATTTTATCATAGATTATTTTAAATACCAATAGAGAGAACCATCCGGGTCTTCTTTACCGCTGATTGGATTTACTTTTTTTTCAACAATATTATTACTTTTTTCATACCATACTTCTTGCTTATCTTCCATTAATTCATTGAAGCATTGTTTCCAAATGTCTTTGCTCCACTCAAACTCTTTTTTTTCCAATTCCCGATTATCATCATATCCATTCCATATTCCAATGCAGTAATAGGGATTAAATCCAACGACCCAAGTATCCCAGTTACTAGTTCCGCTTTTAACCGCTGTTTTTTTCTGGGTTTGCTTTCCTAACATTGTAGGATAAGAGTCCAAAATATTTTTTTCATCATAAGTTGCAGTCAATGCCTGATTTAATAGCAAAGTAATATCCCGCTCTAAAAGTTGTTTTGGTTTTGCTTTCTTTTCATAGATGGTTCCATTTTCTGAGATAATGGCTTGAATCATAGAGGGGGTATCGTACAAACCTTCAGAGGCAAAGGATGTGTAAATGGATGTAATCTGATAAACAGATAAATTGACACAGCCCAAGGCAAGAGAAGGGTTTGCTTCACTGTCTTGTATTCCAAACTGATGCAAAGCATCATTTAAAGCGTCCATTCCTAAAAACAAATGGGTTTTTACAGCGTAAATATTATCGGAAGTAGAAATCGCATGCAACATGGATATTTCGCGATAAGGATAAGATTTATTGTAATTTTCTGGAGCATAGGTAGAACCATCACTTAACGTAAATGTGGTAGGTTCACTAGAAAATGTGGTAGAAGGGGTAAATCCATCTTCTAACGCTAAATAGTATAATAGCGGTTTAATGGTCGATGCAATTTGACGTTTGGCATAGAAGGCACGATTGTAATTGGAAGTAGCAAAATCATAACCACCCTGTAAAGCAATAATGTGAAAGGTATAAGGTTCTATAATGATACCAGAAGCTTGAATTTCTTTTCCTTCTAACGTAGATTGAATCGAATGTGTCAAAGCTTGTTGAGCTTCTTCATCATAATAAGTAGAAACAGCCAAAGTATGATCCGATAAGTTCATTGCCGCAATTTCTTGTAATACAGCATCGATATAATAATTTTTACGTGTTGCATCAGCGTAATTAGCTTCGTTCAATTGAATCTCTTCTTTGCAAGCGGTTTTATACTCTTTTTGCGTTAGGATACCTTTTTGGTAAAGTTGAAAAAGAACTTGATTTCTTTTTTTTTCCGCTTGTGACAATGATACATAAGGGGAGTAAAGACTAGGACCATTAGGAATGGCAATTAACAAAGCGTCCTCAGCAATACTAAGTTCATTCACGGTTTTTCCAAAATAAAAATCAGCTGCATTTTTGAGACCATAAATTCCATGCCCATAATAAATGGAATTGATGTATCCTTCCAAAATTTGATCTTTGGAATAATGCATTTCCAATCGTAATGAATAAAAAAACTCTTTGATTTTTCGCTCCATGGTTTGTTCGTTGGAAAGAAAAATATTTTTCGCATATTGTTGAGTGATCGTACTACCACCCTCAACCACATTTTTTTGTTGAATATTATGGAACAATGCCTGGATCAATCGGAAAGGATCAAAACCAATGTGATGATAGAATCGTTGATCTTCAACAGCAACGAGTGCTTTTTGAAAAAAAGGATCAACTTCTTTTAATGTGATTGTATTGCTTTGATCGTTTTGATAAATAATCGCATTGTCTTTGTCGTAAATAATAATTTCTTGCTCTTTTAAAGAAATTGGTGTTAGCATTGCATAAAGCAAGATTACAATCAATAGAGTGAAACACAGGAATAGCATTAGCAATCCGATACGCCAAACCTTTCTTGCTATTTTTTTCAAGAAAATCACCTCATAGTTAGTATGGATCATTTCCCCCATTCATTTCTTTTTTCTGTTTTTATATAGAAGAAAACAAGCTTTTGTAGAAAATGAACAGAATTTTGAAAAGGAATAGTTGCAACAGAAAAATACTGTGCTATAATACACAAGACAAAAGGAAAGTATATGCAAAAAAAGATTATGGTAAGACATACACACCGTTACACAAACGAACGTGCGATACTGTTTGAAGGAATCGCGATGTGTGAGGATTTTGACACTTATAGAGAATATCGATACAGTGAAAAAGATGGAACGAAAGTTGTTATGTATTGTTATGAGGATCACATTCAAATAGAACGTTTTGGAATGATTCATTCTTGTTTAAATCTATATGAAAATAGAACGACCAAAAATCCTATGGAAAGTGTGTATGGCATTTTTGATATTGAAATGACAACCTTTGCTTATCGTAGAGAAGATCGCTATGTTATGGTGGAATATGATGTAGAGAGTGGTACGGAAGAAAAGGATGGTTTTATTATTGAATTAGAGGAGGTAATCAATGAATACAATTGAGAATCACTTAAAGGAAGCAATCAAAGATAGTGTAAAAAACCAATTAGCTATTGATCTAGCATTGGATGAAATCGTAATTGAAATCCCAAAGGACACATCCCATGGAGATTATTCTACTAATACGGCAATGCGCTTAACGAAAAGAGCAAAGAAGAATCCAAGGGAGATTGCTCAACTATTGGTTGAGGGATTGGATAAAGAAAAAGCAAATGTTGAAAAAATTGAAATCGCTGGTCCAGGATTCATTAATTTTGTGATGAAAACGAATTCCTTGGCTTCCATTATTAAAGAAGTATTAGAGAAAAAAGAAAATTATGGTCATAATAACAGCGGTCAGGGACTTAAGGTGAATTGCGAATACGTAAGTGCTAATCCAACGGGAACTTTACATTTAGGGCATGCGAGAGGAGCTGCATGGGGTGACAGCGTGAGCCGTATTTTAAAGGCGAGTGGCTACGAGGTGACAAGAGAATACTATATGAATGATGCGGGAAATCAGATTATCAATTTAGGTAAGTCCTTGTATTCTCGCTACTGTGCTTGCTTTAACAAAGAGGTTAGTATGCCGGAGGATGGCTACTATGGCGAAGATGTGAAAAAAATCGCACAGCAATTAGCGACCTCTCATAGCAAACGATATATCGAAGGAAATGAAGAAGATATGGCATTCTTCCGTAAGGAAGGAACTCGCTTCCTGATGGATAAAATCAAGAGTGATTTGGAAATGTTTCGTGTTCATTTTGATGTTTGGTCAAGTGAACAAGCCTTACGTGATGCTCATAAGGTAGAAGAAGCGGTAGAAACATTGGAACGTTTAGGGAAAGTCTATGAGAAAGATGGAGCCTTATGGTTTAAAACTACGGAATATGGAGATGACAAGGATCGTGTCTTGAAAAAAACCGATGGCTCTTATACGTACCTAGTACCGGATATTGCATATCATATCAATAAGCTAGATCGTGGTTATAACAAACTTGTTGATTTCTTTGGGGCTGACCATCATGGTTACATTCCACGTTTAAAAGCAAGTATTCAAGCGCTAGGACGAGATGCGGATACGTTAGAAGTTGATATCATTCAAATGGTTCGTTTGGTAGAAAACGGGGAAGAAGTAAAGATGAGCAAACGCTTGGGGAATGCTGTGACGTTGCGCGAACTTTGTGAAATGGTTGGTGTGGATGCGGCAAGATATTATTTCGTTTCTCGTGCCTTGGACACGCATTTTGACTTCGATTTAGGATTAGCAAAGAAACAAAGCAATGATAATCCAGTATATTATGCACAATATGCTTATGCAAGAATGTGTTCAATATTGAAAAATATTAATGATGTTGAAGAAGCTAGCAGTTATGACCTTCTGACCCATGAAAAAGAAATTCAACTGATGAAATATATCAATGAATTTACTAATGTTGTTGCAGATGCAGCGAAAAATCGTGCACCACATAAAGTGTGCAATTATATTCAGAAGCTGGCAAGCTTATTCCATAGTTTCTATGGAGCATGTAAGGTCAATGATCCTCAGAACAAGGAATTAAGCGCACAACGTGTGGCACTGTTGAAGGCTTGCAGAATCACCTTGAAAAATGCCTTGGATCTAATTGGTGTGGACGCCATTGAACAGATGTAGGAGGGAATTAGATATGGCACAATCTATGGTAGATATCGCATACGATTTGTTATGCAAAAAGAAGAAAGAGGCTGTCTTTTTGAAATTATGGGAAGAAGTCAGCCAGATTAGAGGTTTGAGCCAGTCTCAGGCAGATGATCTGATCGCACAATTTTATACTGATATTTCAATGGACGATCGATTTGTTCATTTAAGTGATAATAAATGGGATCTTCGTTCTCGTCATAAGTTTGAAGATGTTGTCATTGATACGGATTCGATTCTTGTCGATGACGACGATGAAGAAGAAGACGAAATTGAAGTAGAAGATATCGAAAAAAAAGAAGAGGAATAAAAGAAGCGCGATAGAGTGGATGACTCCATCGCGCTTTTGCTAAGGAAAGAAAGGGATACTAATGGAGATAGAAAATCGTTTTAATGAAGGGGTTAAAGATGGGATACCGATTGCCTTAGGCTATCTATCCGTATCGTTTACTTTTGGAATGATGGCAGCAACGCAAGGAATTCCAGTTGGAGTTGCGGTTATGATTTCATTGACCAATCTAACGAGTGCAGGACAATTTGCTGCTTTACCTATATTACAAATGCAAAATGCCTATGTGGAAATGGCGTTGACGCAATTGGTCATCAATTTACGATATGCTTTAATGTCATTATCTTTATCTCAAAAAGTAGAGGAAAAGTGTAAAGGTGTCGAACGTTCCATCATGGCCTATGCAATTACAGACGAAATTTATGCGGTAGCTGTAAATAAAAGCAGGAAGATTGGAAAGAAATATTTCTTTGGTCTATCCCTAATGCCAATGATAGGATGGACATTAGGAACTCTACTGGGGGCAACAATAACGGATTTTTTGCCTACTTCTTTAGCCAATGCTTTACAAATTGCAATCTATGGAATGTTTTTAGCAATCGTTCTTCCACCAGCAAAGCAAGATAAAGCCGTGCTCATCGTTGTTGTATTTGCTGCTTTATTGCAATGTTTATTATCCTCGCTTGACGCCATTATTATGATTGGAGGTGGCTTCAGTATTATTGTTGTTACGATTGCTGTTGCAGGAATCATGGCTTATGTAGCCCCGATTAAGGAGAATGAGAATGAATGATTATGGAATGTATATGATCGTAATGGCGAGTGTTACCTATTTGATAAGGATGATTCCCATTACACTATGTCAAAAAGAATTAAAAAATACCTATTTACAATCATTTTTGTACTACGTTCCTTATGCAGTATTAAGTGCTATGACCTTTCCTGCCATTTTTTCATCTACTAATCATTTTCTATCTTCCTGTATAGGATGTTTGGTAGGATTGTTTTTTGCTTATCGTGAGAAGGGTTTACTTCAAGTTGCATTATGGGCAACATTAGCTGCTTTTTTAGTAGAAATCATACTTTAAAAATAAGGAAAATAATTGTTAAGCTATGCTATTAAAGTAAAATTGTGGTATATTATATACGATAACACTAGGAGGAATTTAGAATGAGTAAAAGACCTGTAGTATTGGTAGTAATGGATGGTGTTGGAATCAGCGAAAATCACTTAGGGGATGCCGTTTACAATGCTTATACACCTACTTTAGATGAATTAAAAAAGACTTGTCCTAATACGGCAATCAAAGCACATGGTTTGGCAGTAGGATTACCAAGCGATGATGATATGGGAAATAGTGAAGTAGGACATAATGCATTAGGATGCGGTCAGATTTATGCACAGGGAGCAAAACTGGTGAATGAATCAATCGAATCAAAGGAAATGTTTGAAAATGCTACTTGGAAAGAATTAGTAGCAAACTGCAAAGAAAATGGAGTTATGCACTTTATTGGATTATTGTCCGATGGTAATGTACATTCTCACATTAACCACTTATTTGCTTTATTAGATCAGGCAAAAGCAGATGGTGTAAAAGAAGTAAGAGTACATATTCTTTTAGATGGTCGTGATGTTCCTGAAACAAGTGCATTAACTTATGTTGATGCATTAGAAGAAAAATTAAGTGCAATTAATGGAGATGACTTCCATGCCGTTATTGCTAGTGGCGGTGGACGTATGAAAATTACGATGGACCGTTATGAAGCAAACTGGGCGATGGTAGAAGAAGGATGGCATACTCATGTGTTAGGAGAAGGAAGACAGTTTGCTAGCGCAAGAGAAGCAGTGGAAACTTACCGTGCAGAAACTGGTGTTGTGGACCAGGATATGCCAGCATTTGTAATCGCAAATGATGGACAGCCGGTGGGAACCATCAATGATGGGGATAGCGTGATTTTATTTAACTTCCGTGGCGACCGTGCACAAGAAATCTGTCGTGCGTTTGATGAAGGAGATGAATTTGATAAATTTGATCGCGTTAGAAAGCCAAATGTTATGTTTGCCGGTATGTTACAATATGATGCCGACTTAGAAATTCCAAAGAAATTCTTGACTTTCCCACCTAAGATTAAATATACATTATCCGAACATTTGGTAAATGCTGGATTAACACAATACGCTATTTCAGAAACTCAGAAATATGGACACGTTACCTATTTCTGGAATGGAAATAGAAGCGAAAAATTCGATGAAGAGAAAGAAACTTTCGTTGAAATTCCAAGTGATGTCGTTCCATTTGAACAGCGTCCATGGATGAAGGCAGCAGAAATTACGGATCAGTTAGTGGCTGCTATTGAATCAGGAAAATATGATTTCTTGCGTACAAATTATCCAAATGGAGATATGGTAGGGCACACAGGAAGTTATCAGGCAACGATCATTGGAGTAGAATCCGTTGACTTAGAATTGGCTCGAGTATTAGAAGCTGTGAAAAAAGTAAATGGTATCCTACTTGTTACCGCTGACCATGGTAATGCTGATGAAATGTATGACAAGCCAAAAGAAGGAAAACCATTAAAGGCAAAAACTTCTCACACATTGAATAAAGTTCCATTTATTATTTATGGAGCAGATGTAGAAATTGCAGACGGAGATTTCGGTTTGGCCAATGTTGCCGCTACCGTTGCTAAATTATTAGAAGTAGAACCAGATTCTCATTGGTTACCAGCAATCATTAAATAAGGTAAAAAAAGATACATTATGTGTAATGCACAAAATGTATCTTTTTTTTACTTTTGAAACTGTGCCATAAAGTTTTCGATATCATCAGGTGTTTTGATGATATCCGCGCTTAAATTGATGCAACCATCTTCCGTTAAAAGAACATCATCTTCAATTCGAATACCAATTCCTTCTTCTTCTAAATACAGACCAGGCTCGATGGTAAATACATTACCCACTTCTAATGGATAATCAGGAATGCAGACATCGTGGGTTTCCAAACCTAACATATGAGACACACCATGCCAATAGTAATCCTGAACGGTTTTACCATGATTTAATAGATTGATTTCTTTTAGTTTTACTTCATAGAAATCCACTAACATTTGATTTAATTGACGTAATGTCATTCCTGCTTTTGCATTATCAATGATTAGTTGATTTCCTTGTAAGACGATATCATAGATTTCTCTCTGTCGTTTTGTGAATTTTCCATTAATAGGAAAAGTACGTGTAATATCCGCATTTAAATACTCATAAGAGGCACCCAAATCACATAGGACTAACGAGCGATCTTTAATTTTTTTGTTGTTTTCACCATAATGAAGAATTGTTGCGTTTTTTCCTCCTGCTACGATGGAAGGAAACGAATGTTGAGCATTGTTTGATTTTAATATAAAATCAAAATAGGCTTCCAACTCATATTCACCCATACCAGGTTTTGCGTGTTTCATCATATTTTCAATTGCATCTTTTGTAATGTGAATTGCCTTTTTTAATTTTTTGATTTCTTCTTGGTCTTTGATCATGCGTATTTTTGCTACCACACCAAATACATTGTGAAAAACAATGTTAGGATAGTGTTTCCTCATCTGTTTGGTAAAAATCAAAGCTTCACTGTCATTTTGCCCGTCTTCCTGCCGTGAAAAATCACAATAAACATCAATGGAAGTGAGATGATTGAAGGAGCGATTGAGGTAATTGCTTAAAATATCCATCACTTCATCACGCCAGTAAATATTGTTGATACCACTTATTTTTTGTGCATCTTCAGGCAGAATTCTGCCACCAATCCATTTTGCAAGTTGTTCATCATAACGGTCAATAAATAAAAGATGCAAACATTTTCCCGCAAATTTTACCATCGCGTAAATCATATTTTCTTTATCTAATCCGGTGAAATAGTAAAAACTTCGATCAACACTAAAAGAATATTTTTCATCTCCTATTTTATACGGCGCACGACCACTAAAAAATAAGGTAATACTATTATCTGGTAGTTTTTCTGCCAGTTGTTCTCTTCTTTGCTTCCACATAGAAATCCCTCTTTTCTTATCGTGTAAAGCATAGCACAATTTGGAAATAGAAACAAATTAGAACAAAGGAAAAGCGTAGTATATTAAAAGAAAAAGTGCTAATATAATAATAACTTGAGATTAGAGAATTGAAGATGAATAGTATTGATAGTAATAAAACGAAAGAATTAACTTTGGATGATGTAGAGGAGGTGCTTGCTCTCTATCAAGAGAATGAACGCTATTTTTCCTATGTGAAGCAAATACCAGATCGTAAAATGGTAATGGAAGATATGAGCGAATGTCCTGCTAATGTATCCAAAAAAGATAAGCATTTTGTTGGATTTTATCATAATTCATTATACGCTGTTATGGATTTGGTTTTGAACTACCCAAAAGAAGGGGAAGCATTTCTTGGATTATTTATGGTAAAACAGACATTACATCATAAAGGGATAGGAACGAAATTAATAGAAGAACTTTGTGAAAGATTAAAACAAAATGGGATTCATGCCCTTTCTCTTGGGGTGATTAGTGAAAATCAAGAAGCCATTGCTTTTTGGGATAAAATGAAGTTTTCTATCACAGGAGAAAAAATGATAACAGAACAATATGTAGTAGAAAAACGAAAACGGATTTTATAAGTCAAGCAAGAAATCATCAAGATTGAATGGAAAAAGGATATCTCATAAGAGAGATGTAAAAAGGAGTGTAAGAATGGTAGATTTTGATCAAGTTGTTAATCGAAAGGGAACTGGGTGTGTCAAATGGGATACATTAGAAAAGCAATATGGTAGAGATGATATTATTCCAATGTGGGTAGCAGATATGGATTTTGCAGTTGCAGAAGAAATTAGCGATACGTTAAAAAAGAGAGCAAATCATCCTATATATGGATATTCTGCTCGTAGTGATATAGAAAAAAAATTATTTGCACAACACTTTCAAAAGCAATGTCATCATGAATGTAACGCAAGTAATGTCATTTTATCCACTGGTGTTGTCTATTCAATGAATGCATGCATTCAACGATTAACAAAAAAAGGGGACAAGATCATGATTCATTCGCCAGCGTATCCTCCCTTTCGACGTATCATTGAAGAAAATGGCCGTGTAATTGTTGATACTCCAATGAAAATAGTGAATGGAAGGTATGAATTTGATTTTGAAAACATGGAACAACAGGGAGAAGGATGTAAGATTTTTATGTTGTGTAATCCGCAAAATCCAACGGGGCGAGTATTTGAGAAAGAGGAATTGGAACGCTTAGCGGCATTCGTAGAAAAACATCAAATGTATGTTATTGTTGATGAAATCCATGCTGATTTTATTTATGGAAATAAAGAATTTATACCATTTATGGAATGGAACGACTACACAAGAAATCATACTATTACTTGTGTTTCTTGTACAAAATCATTTAACTTAGCAGGATTGAATGTTAGTGCAATCTTCATTGAAAATGAAGAATTATATCAAAAAATAAATAATTATACGGCATTGAATGGATTGCAATCAATCAACCTGTTTGGATTATGTGCGCTTAGAGCCGCTTATCAAAAAAGTGAATATTGGTTAGAGGAGCTCGTACGATATTTAGAAAAGAATAGAGACGAGGCATATGAATTTATTAAAAATTATTTGCCGAAAGCAAAAGTATGTCTGCCAGAATCCACCTATCTTATGTGGATTGACTTACGAGCTTATCAGTTGACTCATACACAAGCACAATTGGTGACAAAGGCGGGCGTTTTATTAAATGATGGGAAAACCTTTGGAGATGATTATGAGGGGTTTGTGCGATTTAATTTTGCCTGTCCAAGAAGTCAAATGATGGCTGCATTAGAGCGAATGAAAGAGTATTTAAAGGAACAATGATAGATAAAAAAGCGGTTGTGTCGAACAAAACCCAAAAGTATAGACACAAGCGCTTTTTAATTTTCGTTAATTTTTGACTTTGATAGAGAAAGAATTTGTCTAGCTAATAAAGTTTCATCGCCAGGACACCCTTTTTTGATCCATTGTTGTAGTAACGTAAAACTACCGAAAAAATGATAGAGAAAAGAAGTAGAATCGACCTGAATAGATGCTAGCTTTAATTGATGAATAATAAAATCATGGTAACCGATTATAAAATGATAATCATCATGATTGTTGATCAAAATCGAAAATAAACTATGGTTTTTTTTGATATAACGTAATAAATCAGTGATAGAAGTAAGGTGTTCTTTCTCATTGGTTACTTCCTTTAGCATCCACACACTTCCTAAAGAATGATTCATTTCTTGATAAACATCATTGTAAACATCAGATAGCAAATGGAATAAATCTTCATAATTGGAATAAAAAGTGGAACGATTGACATCAGCTATTTCACATAGTTCTTGTATTCTGATTTTATTTATTGGTTTTGACTTTAACAAGAAAAGTAATGCCTTCTTTAATGCTGCTTTGCTTTTTTTTACTCTACGATCCATGGCATCCTCCATCAAAATGGTATATATGTTGGATAAACAACAAATGTGGGGATCTGTTGCTTGTATTAAGTATACTTTTTTTTACAATGAAAATAAAGTGTAAAGGCTTACAGAAAGAAAGAGGTAAAAGAATGAGATTAGAAGGAAAAAGTATTGTTGTTACTGGAGCAAGTGCTGGAATGGGGAAAGCGATTGTAGAACGTTTTGTGAAAGAAGGTGCAAATGTTGTAGCGGTAGCAAGAAGAAAAGAACGTTTGGATGAATTAGCAGCTTCCTTAACTAATGAAAAAGGAAACATTGTTACTTTTGTTGGTGATGTAGCAAAAAAAGAAGATAACGAAGCTGTGATTGATTTGGCAATTTCTGCTTTTGGTCGATTGGATGTGTTGGTGAATAATGCAGGAATCATGGATGATATGAGTGCCATTGGAGATGTTGAAGATGACCGCTTTGATAAGGTGCTAAAAGTGAATACTTATGGGCCAATGTATGCTATGCGAAAGGCTGTGAATGTATTTTTATCCCAAGGTGATGGTGGGAACATTATCAATGTAGCTTCCATTGGTGCTATGAGAAGCGCAGCGGGTGCGGCTTATGTTGCGAGCAAGGCGGCATTAGTCGCAATGACAAAAAACACAGCTTTTATGTATATCCCTAATAAAATTCGCTGTAATGCGATTGCTCCAGGAGGAGTTGCTTCAGAAATCGCAACGTCAATGGGAATGCCAAATAGGAATGGTTATGCACGTACTAAGTTAGTAATGGCAACAGCACCAGAAATGGGAAGTTGTGATCAAATTGCTAATGCTGCATTGTTTTTAGCGAGCGATGAATCGGATTATGTCAATGGTGATGTTCTAGTAGTTGATGGAGGATGGATTGCTGGATAACGATTAGAGAGAAAATTTCTTTTCTCTCTTTTTATTTTCTTCTACTGTCTTTTCTGATATAATAAGCAGAAATTCAAGATGGGATGATGTTAATGAAAAAGAATAACCGTTATTTTTCTAGACTAGGAAGAGCCATGCAAATGGAACTACAGGAACATAAAAGTTCGTTCATTATTTATATGATTTTACGCTTGCTAGTTATTGTGGTGTTAATAACACAGTTTTTTAAAGGAAATTATGAACATGTGTTTCTATGTGTACTAACTTTGTTACTACTGTTGGTTCCAAGCTTTATCCAACTCACTTTCAAAATAGAGCTTCCAACAACGTTAGAAATTATCATTTTATTGTTTATTTTTGCAGCAGAAATCCTAGGTGAAATCAACAATTTCTACTATCAATTTGCTCATTGGGATACGATACTCCATACAGCCAATGGTTTTCTTGCGGCAGGCATTGGATTTTCTTTAGTCGATTTATTAAATCAAAATGAGAAAATAAAATTCATGCTTTCCCCACTATTTACGGCAATCGTAGCCTTCTGTTTTTCGATGACAATTGGTGTGATATGGGAATTTTTTGAATACAGTATGGATACTTTTTTCGCTATGAATACACAAAAAGATACGATGGTAGATTCCTTGCGTTATATTCCAATTGAACCAAATGGGAAGTACATTCGGATTCCAGAAGTGGAAAGTGTCATCATTAATGGTTATGAAGTAAAAGGAGGGCAGTATGTTGATATTGGGTTAATTGATACCATGGAAGATCTTCAAGTGAATATGATTGGAGCAATTGCTTTTTCTGTATTCGGATATTACTATACCAAGCGAAAGGGAGAAGGCGGTTTTGCGAAACGATTCATTCCGGTGCGAAAAAAGAAAGAACAGGATTATTTGGCAATCATAGAAGAGGATGTAATAAATAGAAAGGAAATGGATGAGGGTTAATCAAGACAGAGAATCCTCCTATCGGTAAGAAAGAATGAAGAGTGAAAGAACATGGGAATTTCATGGGTATCAGATGCGATTGGCAAAGCAAACAGATGCGGATGCTTATTATGAAAATAATTTTCGGATAATGGATAAAGAAGTAGTAAGATTTACAGGTGGGAAATCATCCTATGAAAAAGAAGAGGTTATTCAATTTTTTATGCAACGATTACAAGATCCAAATCGCTATGATTTTTTGATTTTATCGCCAGAGAATGAAATTATCGGAGAAAGTGTTATTAATGAATATAATGAAGAAATTAATAGTGCAAACTTTAGAATTGCTATTTTCCATAATGAAAAATGTGGAAAGGGAATTGGAAGCTGGGCGATTCGTAATACGATTCATTATGCTTTTGAAGAGATACATCTACATCGTTTGGAACTAGACGTGTTTTCTTTTAATACAAGAGCCTATCGTGCCTATTTAAAAGCAGGATTTAAAGAAGAAGGAAGATTGAGAGAAGCCATCAAAGATATTGATGGTTATGCCGATGATATATTGATGGCAATTTTGGATCGTGATTATAAGAAACTTTCGAAAGGGTTCTAAGGACGCATTGCCTTTGGGAATCATTTTATTTAGACTTAGATTTATTGGTGAAAAGTAATAAGAGATGAACTCATTTTTTAAAGAGCTCATCTCTTGTTTCTTTATTGAAGAACGAAAATTTTACCGCTGTTCGCTTCTAATGGAACAACAAGTTTTCCATTATCAATAGTGAAAGTCTCATCTTCTAATAATCCAATTGCTGATGTTTTTGCCATTGGGATAGGAATGTTTACTTCAGCAGGTTCTTCGTCATTGTTTAATGCTACCACGATGATGGTATCATCTAACACTCTAGCGTAGGCGTATTGTCGATTGGTTAACATCAATTCTTTGTATTTACCATAACTGAGTGTTGGATAATTTTTTTTCAACAAACCAAGTTTTGTGATTAACTGAGTTAATTCAGGATGTGGATTATGTTGTATCCAATCTTCAACATCTAGCTTAGGACGAAGCGGATCATCGTTTCCTCCTTGTTTTTTACCTTCGATCCCCCATTCACTTCCATAATAAATGGAAGGAATACCAGGCAATGTATAAAGACAAATATGAACCGGAATCAAATTTGCAGGATTGTTTAATTTTGAGGCAATACGATCAACGTCGTGGTTATCGACAAAGGTATATAATTTCATGCCACGATAGATTCCGCCATTATCATCAAACTGACGTCGAATCGAATGGGCTATTTCAAAATAATTATGATCGTTATGGCCGGAATACAAACCTTTATGGAGTTCGTAATTAGTGGAAGAGTGAAGCATACCTTCTTTGACCCAGCGAGAATAATCACCATGAATCAATTCTCCCATTAACCAAAAATCTTCCTTCGTTTGATCAACCACCTGTCGCATTTCATTCATAAATTCAAAAGTAAGACAATCTGCACAATCAAGACGAATCCCATCGATGTCGAATTCTTTTATCCAATAACGAATGACATCCAAAAGGTAATGACGAACTTCTTCGTTATAGTGGTTTAAATTAGCTAATTCATAATGATTTTGCCATGCGCCAAAATAAAATGGTTCGCCAGTAGGAGCACCTCTTGAAAAATCAACATCTTTGTACCAATATCGATAAGGAGAATTTTCTCGATTTTGCAGAATATCCTGAAAAGCGAAAAACTCTTTCCCTGTGTGATTAAAGACACCATCGACAACTACTTTAATACCATGTTGATGACAGGTTTCAACAAAATGAGCAAATTCATCATTTGTTCCCAAACGCGAATCTACTTTATAGTAATCCTTTGTGTCATAGCCATGGGAAGTTGATTCAAATAGAGGGCCAATATATAGGGCACTAATACCGATTTCTTCTAAATGAGGCAGCCATTGTTCTAATGTATCGAAATGATGTTCCAAATGGTCATGATGATTGTATTTTGGTGCGCCAATCATTCCAAATGGATACATGTGATAGAATATTGCTTCTTCATACCATTTTCTCATATTATATCTCCTTATCTAATAATTGCTCGCTTAATATAGAAAAACGAGGATTTTTGGAGGAGTTTTCAATGCGTATGCTACCCACTTCATCAACACATAATAAATCACGTTCTTTAAGAACATTAGCCAAATGATGAACCGTTCCGGCATTCCCATCAATGATGTTGATGTGCTGAAAATAAGAATTGAAGTAAGGACGATAGAAAACAAAATGAGTGCATCCTAAAACGATACTATCAATTGCGCTTGTATCAATGTTTTTATAATAGAGATCAAGTTGATGCATGACTTTTTCATTCTGATCGAGTTCGTTATTCTCTACAATTTCAACTAATTCTGGACAGGGCATTTTAATAATGTGATTATCATTTGAAAAATGACTCATTAAGTCTTTGAATTTCTTTTCTTTTAAAGTGAGTGGGGTGGCCATTACAATGATATTTTGATTTTTCTTTTGATAGGCAGCTGGTTTTAATGCAGGTTCCATACCAATGATTGGGATAGGGTATTTCGCTCTTAAAATAGTAGCTGCAGCACTCGTTGCTGTATTGCAAGCGATGACGATTGCTTTCACTTTTTGTGACATAAAATAATCACAAATAGCGATGCAGCGGCTTATGATTTCATCTTTGTTTTTGGTACCATAGGGGGCATAATGAGAATCACCAAAATAGATAAAATGCTCATTTGGTAGCTGCTTTTTCATTTCTTTTAAGACACTGATTCCACCAAGCCCAGAATCAAAAATACCAATTGGTGCATTACTGCTCATGAATATCCTCCTCAAACTGATTTTATTATACCACTAAATGAAAATTCTAGGCTATGAAAAAGTGCTGAAGTAAAAAAAACAGCAATTTCTATCGTTTGCCGTTTTTTTCATAGAGAGTATTGGTTATATGGACAGGCAATACCGTTTCTAATACACTTTGACATTGCGAATCTGTTTTTGTGTTAATCAGTGGTACATCAGTTATACAAAAACCAAATTTATGATAAAGTGCAATGGCCTTATAGCTCCAAGTTTGCGTGTGTAAAAAAATTTCTTCTTCATTTGGTTCAAGTGTTGGAAAATGAGAAAGAGCAAAAGCAACAATGGCATTGCCTAATCCTTTTCCCTGTACTTTTGGGGAACAACTAACCCAATGCAGTAACGCATAATGGCGTTGATCATCATCTTTAAACCATGCACTAGCAGTGGCAACATAACGACCTAGCGGATCGATGATAAAAAACATTCGCTCCGAGAGCTGTTCCTTGTATGGAATAAAAACGCGAGAGAAGTAGGCCATTGCTGACTCCGCAGAAGTGAATTCATGGACTTCGCATTCCAATTCACACCAATATCGTTCATCCCCATCTTCATAAGACTTAAAGCGATAACCGTCCGGTAAATCAGGAACTACAAAGGATACCATAGGAGCACGCATAATTATGTCATAATAGGGTAGATTTTTATTCATAAGACACCTCATTTCCCTGTCATTATAAAACAGAAATATCGTTTAGAAAAGAAGAAATAGAAAGACTTTCAAATATAGAATGATGATATCAATTTTTATCTCAAATGGAGATAAAAAAAGAATAAGAATCCAAAATGAGAAATGGCATTTTGAATAAAAACTTTTTTGGATTTTACTAAAAAAATAATTTCCAATAAAGTTTTTTCAGGAAAAGGATGTTTTTGGAAAGTTGGGTCTACCATCAAATGTGCGTTTCCATTACTTCCCATTTTTATAAAAGAAATGCTACAAGTGGAGTAATATGTCATAATATCACACCGTTTTCAATGGCACCATTATACTAGATTACCATTACACTACAAAAGCAAGCGACAAATGCTTATTTGTACGTTATAATATAGGACAAAGAAAGAGGTCATCATGGAGATTTTGGTAAAAAATACGCGATTACAGGTAGAACAAGAAGTGTATACAATTGAAAAGAAAGGACACTCTTGGCGAATGGACGAAAAGAAAGAGCCGCATTTGTTGCTAGAAAATGGTAGGAAGATACGATTTCGTGAAGCCAAAAGAATGAGTAGAGAAGTTATCGTCAGTGGTTGTGGGAAAGGAATATTAACTCATTATCGTGAATTTTTAGGAGTTAATTATGCTTTTGACACTTTCGTATGGATCGAAGAAAGTGATGAAAGTGTTCATTTTGAATGGATCATTCTCAATGAACAAGGATATGAAGTAAAGGAAGTGCAATGGCCGGCGCCGTTTCGTTGTGAAAAGAAAGAAGGATATAGTTTGTTGCCTTATCGACAAGGGATTCTATTACCAAATGACTTTGATTACACTTATGATGCGCTCGCTTTTGATGGGCAATTTTGCAGTTGTGCAGCATACTTACCATGGTTGGCGCAAATAGAAGAAGAACAAGGATACATCGTAATCAATGAAACTCCTTGGGATAGTAAATACCAAGTGGAACATAAAAAAGAGAGGATAGGGACAATGCTCCAAATTCGCTGGATGCCTAGCCTTGGAAAAATGAATTATCGCCGTCAATTGAAATATTATTTTGAAACAGAAATGGATTATAATCGAGCTTGTAAAATCTATCGTCAATATTCCAAAGAAACAGGAAAAGTAGTAACATTGAAAGAGAAAGCGATCAAAAATAAAAATGTAAATGCTTTGATTGGAGCAAGTTTTGTTCATTTAGGAATTAAAAAAAATATAGATAAAAATTCAAGCTTTTACGATAACAATAATCTTTCAAACAATACCCGATTGGTTCACTTTGAAACATGTAGAAAACAAATGGAACGGTTAATGAAAAAAGGAGCCGGGAATTTATATCTTCATTTGGATGGATGGGGAGATCCCGGCTATGATAATCAACATCCAGATTGTTTGCCTGCCTGTGAAAGCGCTGGAGGGTGGAAAGGACTACAACAATTAAGTGAATGGTTAGAGGAAAATGATAGCTTACTAGGTCTACACGATCAATATCGAGATTATTATCATAAGGCAAAAAGTTATGATAAACGCTTTGCTTTGCAAGATGCTAATGGAGACTATTATGAACATTCTCGATGGGCAGGTGGGAAACAGAACTATCTTTGCGCTACTTTGGCGAAAGATTATGTGAAGCGCAATTATGAGGAGGTGCTTCACCATGGAATACGATTAAAAGCCAGCTATTTAGATGTGTTTACTTGTAATGAATTAGATGAATGTGCAAATCCGATGCACCGAATGACACGTAAAGAGTGTGCCTCTTACCGAGAACTTTGTTTTGACTATCTTCATTCAAAAAATATCGTTCCTAGCAGTGAAGAGGGAAATGATTGGGCGATGCGATCTTTGGTGTTTGCTCATTATGGACCATATGAATTTATGTTGAATGAAGAGGGGACGCCAAGAATGGGAATCCCGGTTCCATTGTTTAATCTTGTTTATCATGATTGTATGATATTACCATGGCCAATGGAAAAAAGAAAAGAAGATTATATGCTTTACGCTTTGTTGAATGGGGGCGCTCCTTATTTGCTTCGAGAAGGAGCCTATGCAAATATCGATGGATCTTTTCAGGAAGATGGATTAACAATAGAAGATAAAATTGAACGAGCGAATATTGTTTCTTCTTTGCATCGGCAATTAGCTGATCAAGAGATGGTATCCCACCACTTTTTAAATCCTAATTATACAAGACAAGAAACGATTTTTGCGAATGGTATTCGAGTAGAAATTAATCTTGAAAATGGTTCTTATTGCATTGATACAACTGTACGTTGAGGAAAAAGCAACGATAAGTAGAGTAGAACAACCACAAATCGCTTCTTTAATAAGCAATAGAATTTTATAATAAAGGTGTCAAAAGAGAGGTATATGAAATGAAAACACTAGGTAAAAAAATTAGTGAATTACGTAAGCAAAGAGATATGACACAGGATGAGTTAGCAGAAAAGATGGGAGTTTCTTCCCAAGCGGTTTCCAAGTGGGAAAATGATCTTTCCATTCCCGATCTACCTATTTTAATTTCCTTATCCGAGTTTTTCCATGTATCCTTAGATGATTTAGTAAAGGAAAAAGATAGTATGGTACAGTTAGTGAAGGAAAGTGAACGTAAGAATATCAATGATATGTTTTTGCGCGTGAATGTCGATTCAAAAGAAGGGGATCGCGTCCGTGTGAATCTGCCACTGGCATTAGTGAAAATGGCAAATGATATGGGGTTGGATATTCCGCAGATGACCAATAATCCATCCTTACAAGGAATTGATTTAAAGATGATCATGGCGATGATTGAAAGCGGTGTAATTGGGAAATTAGTAGAAGTCGATAGTAAAGACGGAGATCATGTAGAAGTGGTAGTAGAATAATGAAGATTCATGTAGAAAGTACGGAAAAGAATATTCATTTATCCGTTCCAAACCAACTCATTTTTAATCGACTGTCCGCTTCCATGATTGCGAAACAAATAAAATTAGAGGATACGTTTAATCTGGATAAGCAAACGATGAAAAAAATGATGAAACTATTGCGAAAAATGACAAAAAAATACAAAGGATTATGTATTGTGGAGGTCTGTTCCGCCAAAGGAGAAAAAGTAGAAATCAAATGGTAATCGAAAACAGCAGAAAATATGCTGTTTTTTTATTCAAATTTATATAAAAAAAAAGAAAATACAAAAATTTTTTTCTCAACTTTGGTATTCGTTTATTGTAAAGCTAAGATAAAAGATTTATAATAAAAGCAGTAAGGAGAGAATCGTTATGAATATTTTAGATAATAGAAAAATTGTATTAGTAGGAACAGGATTTGTTGGTATGAGTATGGCATACTCATTTTTATCTGCTCCAGGAATTGACGAACTAGTTTTAGTTGATGTGATGAAAGAAAAGGCAGAAGGAGAAGCGATGGACCTTTCACATGGTCTGCCTTATTCAACAAGTAAGATCAAAATTAAAGCTGGTGATTATTCAGATTGTAAAGATGCTAGTATTATTGTTATTACAGCAGGAGCTGCTCAGAAACCAGGACAGACTCGTTTGGAATTGACAGGCATCAACACAAAGATCATGAAGAGCATTTGTGAACAGATCAAAGCAAGTGGATTTGATGGAATTATCGTTGTGGCAAGTAATCCAGTCGATGTTATGACTTATGTTGCTCAGAAAGTAACTGGATTACCATCTAGTCAAGTAATCGGTTCTGGTACATTGTTAGACACAGCACGTTTACGTTTCATGATTTCTGAATATTTAAATGTAAACTCAACTAACGTTCACGCATATATTATGGGAGAACACGGTGATTCAAGTTTCGTACCTTGGATTCATGCCTATGTTGGATGTAAGAGCTTATTGGAATTGTTAGACGAACAAGATCGTGATCTTTCTGATTTGTTGAAGATCTACGAAAATGTAAGAGATGCTGCTTATGAAATTATTGAAAAGAAGAAAGCAACTTACTATGGTATCGGGCTTTCATTGAATCGTTTAGTTCATGCTATTTTGAATAACGAAAATGCAGTTATGACAGTTTCGGCACAGCAGAATGGTGAATACGGACAATCAGGATTATACATTGGAGTTCCTGCTATCGTAAACCGTGAAGGTCTTCGTGAAATCGTTCACTTACCATTAAATGAAGTCGATCAGGGTAAATTCGATAAGTCTTGTGGTGAATTGAAGAAGACAATTGCTGAAGTAGTTGATCCTATTTTAAATGGTGAAGCTTAATTTGTAATAGCTTTTGTAAGAAAAACAAGGAATGTGATATTTCCTTGTTTTTTTTCTTACGTTATTGTAAGTTTTTGTAATAATAATCGATGGGATATGATTTCTTCTCTTTTTATAATATAAATCAAGGAAGACACTCCTGATAACAAACACCAAAAAATAATTTCTTAGTGCCTTCCTTGATTGGAGGAATTGTTATGTCATTTAGTTCAGCTATGTTAATATTATCGATGTGTTCCTTCTTCTTTTTGATTCTTTTCGTTATGGAAGGGATTAGCGATGATGGAGCAGAGGGGTTACGTTTGCGTTATCGTTCCATTAGTGGATCGATTGGCATTGCTTTGATTACATTGCTCATGTTTTTTCTTACGAGGGCATTGTAATCTCTGAATAAAACTGTTGTTTGCAGCTATACTAACCAAGACGGGTGATGTTAGTGGATGTGGAAAACAGAAGACGAATGATGATTTTGCATAGTATTGTTGTTTTTTTATTATGGATGTTGCTATCTTTTATGTTGCATGAATTGCTGCCACAGAAAGGTGGGATAGAACATCCATTTTTTGTGTTTTCTATGCCATTTTTACTATTGTTTCATTTCCTCTTTTTAGTTAGTGGGGAAGTGGCATCCATTTTGATTGCAACAAGTTTACATGCTTCGGTACAACCGTCTCTTTCTTTTTATCAATTAGTACTTTTTCTTGTTTTTTTATGGCCATTTTTGTTTTTTGTTTTCAATCGATATTTTTTATCAGTGTTACTTTTAATGTTACAATGGTTTTGTGAATTAATGGTATTTGCAGCTTATTTCGCAATTGACAAAAAAGCAGGTCTGCTTTTTTGCCCTTGTATTTTTTGGACAAGCTACCTGCTTTATTTATCTTTTATAATGTGGATGAAAAGTACATTGCTTTTAGGAATGTAGGGAAGGAGGGTTTTTATAAGATAAAATTGGCAATTCCAGCACCGAAGAATACGATCAGAGCCATTACAATGACATAACCAAATGCATATTTTGCAATCTTGCCAAGAATTTCACCATCTTTTCCGCTTAAGGCACAAGCAGCACAACCTATTGCAATACTTTGTGGTGACAACATTTTTCCGGCACTTGTTCCTAAAGAATTGGCGGCAACTAACCAATATTCATTTGCTCCAATGGCTCTAGCTGCTTCTAATTGTACATTACCAAACAATACTTCTGAACTTGTTCCACTTCCTGTAACGAAAGTTCCTAAAGCACCAATCAATGGTGCAGCGAAAGGATAGAAGGAACCAAGGACAGTGACAAAGAATAAAGAGATATCGGAAATCATTCCGGAATAACCCATGATTTTTGCGCAACCCAATACCCCTAACATAGTACAAATGGTTTTAGACATTTGAATGATGGTATCTTTCATTACTTTAGCAAGATCGGAGAAGCTGCATTTTTGAATAAAACCACCAATCAGACCGGAAATAAGGATCAATACACCTGGGGTGTTGATCCATGTGAATGTAGTTAATGCAGCACCTTCACCGTTGTAAATGGAAACGCTGGTTTTGATCGCACTTAATGGTGCATTGATGAATGGAACCAGTTTGCTTGTTACTAATAATAAAACAAAAATTAAAATGAAAGGCGACCAAGCGACAAGTGCACTATGTAATGTGATAGGTTGTTCGTCAGCGCTCTTTGGAATTACCATTCGATATTCTTCTGGTACTTCATGTTTTTTTCCATAATAGCTTGCATAAGCGAAAGTGATGCCAAGAGAACAAACACTTGCGATAATAACAGGCAATTCAGCACCGACAAATTTTGCGGCGATGATTTCTGGAAGAACGAAGCTTAAAGAGGCAACTAACGTAAAAGGAATCATTCCTTTTAAAGCTTTTGTTCCATTTCCTACCAGCATTACCATGAGGAATGGGGATAGGAACAATAAAGGAGCTACTTGAATGGTTTGGGTAAAAGCTAATGTGGTAGCATCCAATCCGGTAACACTAGCTAATGTTGCAGTTGGAATACCGATGGAACCAAACATTGTTGGACAACCATTGGCAATCAAGCATGCTAAAATAGCATAAACAGGATTGAATCCCAATGCATAAAGCATACTTGCAGGAATGGCAATCGCAACACCAAAGCCAGCCATACCTTCTAAGAAACCACCAAAACACCAGCCGATTAATAAAACTAAAATTCGTTTATCACAGCTAACGGATGTTATCATTCTTTTAATGATATCCATTGCACCAGTATATACCGTTAAGTTATAAGTGAATACAGCAGCAATAATTACAATAACGATGGGCCAAATAGCCATCGCAAATCCTTCTAATGCAGCTGTGCATGCGCCCAAGATTGGCATGTTCCAAATTAAAATGGCTTCGATAAAGGCAACCACAAAAGCACCAACACTGGCAATGTGAGCCTGCATCTTGAATGCACATAAGGCAATGACAAGCCAAATAATAGGAAGTAACGCCAAAATGAACATTACAAAAATATTGTCAAACATACATTTCCTCCTGTAATTTTTTTATTCTACAACTAACTATTTTAAATCAGTTTAAATTCAATGTCTATAAAGATTGAAAATGATATGCGCTTACATAAAAAAAGAACACAAGAAATCAGTTTCTTTTGTCGCAATTAATGAAACTCTTGTCTTTTTTATGTTTCAAAATAAAAGCGGTTTCTTTTTTTGACAAGAATCGTTATAATAGGGATGGGAAATGAACCCTATAAAATAGAGGAGTGTAGCAGAATGGAAACGAAATCAATTATTATGATTGCCATCGTAATTATATTAGGAATTATATTATATTTTGGAATGAATTATTTAAAAGCAAGACAACAGAATAAAATGGTGGAATTATTGCAGAATGGAGAATTTGATCAATTTTTCGCATTAACCGACAGTTTACTAACAAAGTATTTGTTTCCTCGTTATAATGTAGAATATTTAAAATTGAATGGTTACATTATCAAGGGAGAGGAAGCAAATATTGAAAAGCAGTTTGATTTTCTGTTGAATGCAAGAAAGAATAAAGCCCAAACAGAAGATATCACGATGAAAGCCTTCAATTACTATGTTGGCATCGAAAACAAAGAAAAAAGCACGGAACTGTTAGAACAAATACAATCTTTTACTAATGAAAGAATGGTAAAGGAAGCAGAAACAATGTATGACATCTTCATTTTAAAAAATGGAAATCATATTGAGGAATTATTAACAACCTTAGAAAAACTTCCAGAAGAAGGAAAAGCAGTTAATGAGTATTTGCTTTCTGTCCAATATGAAAATATCGGAGATAAGGAAAATGCAAAAAAATATGAAAAGCTTTCTAAGAAGCATATGGAGTCAACTGCAAAACAAAAGAAAAATAAAAGCTAATGAAGCCTATCAATAATAAAGAATACGAGTTTGACGAAGCAATTAAAAAGGTCGATGGGATGGATGCAACCTTTATTGAATTTCCATTTGCTGTAAAAAAAGAATTCAATAAAGAAAGAGTCAAAGTGTGAACTACTTTTGCGGTTATCCTTAGGAAGGAAACTTAGTATATATGCAAATATCATGTCATATTATTGAGATATGAAATATCTTCGTAAAGCAATTAAGTAACAAAGCGGAGAGCCTATTCATGGAATTATCAAAGAAAGGGAGTAGGAGGACTATTCTCTTTTTTACATAAGGAGGAGTAATTATGTATCGTATTGGACAATCTACCGATATTCATCGATTTAAAGAAGGAGATTGTATTACCTTAGGAGGTGTGAAAATTCCTCATAGCAAGGGAATTGAGGCACATTCCGATGGGGATGCGCTATGTCATGCAATTGGCGAGGCGATGTTAGGAGCACTAGCATTAGGTGATTTGGGGCACCATTTTCCCGATACGGACGAACGCTATCAAGAGGTATCTTCGCTTATGCTTTTGGAAGAAGTTATGAAAAAAATAAGTGAACAAAAGTACGAAGTGGTTAATGTGGATTCTTTGATTTTAACGGAACGTCCTAAAATGGCACCACACATTGAAAAAATGCGTGAAAACATTGCGATGATTTTACATACAGAAGTCCAAAATATAAGTGTAAAAGCAACCCGTGGCGAAAAAGTTGGCTTCATTGGAAGAGAAGAAGGAATCATGGCACAGGCAGTTGTATTGTTAAGAAAAAAGACGCTTGACTAGGATAATTATTTTGTTTGTTTCTTTCTATCTATCCTACAAAAATGATGTTATAATAAGAGTAATAGGAACGATATTGTATTTTATAAGAAGCAAGTAACTACTCAGAAATTGTAATGATATAATAGGTAGAGGTTAATGTAAGGGGTTAATATTATCTTTTTAGAATGTTGAGATAGAAATGATGCTGCTCAGGGGAAGCTATGGCTTTTCCTTATTTTTTCTTTAAAAATAAAATTCGGTCAAATAAAAGGTATTCGAAGATGATACATGATATCATAAAGATACGATAAAGAAAGGAATGTGAATCTTATGAAAATTATAAAGCGAAACGGCGTTGAAGAAGAATTTAATATTGAAAAAATTATTAATGCGATTACAAAAGCAACGGATGCGACCAAAAAAGGTTTTTTAACAAAGGAGCAGATTCAAGAAATTGCTGATTATGTAGAATACAAATGCAATAAAATTAGCAGAGCAGTTACGGTAGAAGAAATCCAGGATATGGTGGAAAATCAGTTGATGGCTCAAGGAGCGTTCGAAATTGCAAAGAATTATGTTAAATATCGATACAATCGTTCTTTGGCGCGTAAAGCAAATACCACAGACGATCGCATTCTTTCACTAATAGAATATGATAACGAAGAAGTAAAACAGGAAAACTCTAATAAAAATCCAGCAGTTAATAGTGTTCAGCGTGATTACATGGCAGGAGAAGTAAGCCGTGATTTAACTCGACGTGTATTGTTACCACCAGATATTGTAGAAGCTGATAAGAAAGGAATCATTCACTTCCACGATTCGGATTATTTTGCACAACATATGCATAATTGCGATTTGGTAAATTTAGAGGATATGTTACAAAATGGAACTGTTATTAGTGAAACGCTGATTGAAAAGCCACATAGTTTTTCAACAGCATGTAATATCGCAACCCAAATCATTGCACAAGTAGCTAGTAATCAGTATGGAGGTCAAAGTATTTCGTTGGCTCATTTAGCACCGTTTGTTGATATTTCTCGTAAGAAGATTCATAATGAAGTAATTGGTGAAATTGCAGAATTGGGCTGCGAAGCTGATGAGAAAAAAATTGCTAAGATTGTGGAAGGGCGATTAGAGCGAGAAATTACCAAAGGGGTCCAGACGATTCAATACCAGTTGGTTACTTTATTGACCACCAATGGGCAAGCACCATTTGTTACGATCTATATGCATTTGAGTGAAGCAAAAAATGAACAAGAAAAACACGATCTTGCGATGATTATTGAGGAAACTCTGCGACAACGTTATCAGGGTGTGAAAAATGAATCGGGTGTTTGGATTACACCTGCTTTTCCAAAACTGATCTATGTATTGGATGAAGATAATATTGAGAAAGATACACCTTACTATTATCTGACTGAATTAGCAGCAAAATGTACTGCGAAACGAATGGTTCCAGATTATATTTCAGCAAAGAAAATGAGGGAATTAAAGGGGGATGTTTATACTTGTATGGGTTGCCGTTCCTTCTTAACTCCGGATCGTTCCTATAAGAAAGGAAATTTGGCGAATGCTGGAAACTATGTAGAAGGGGAACATAAATATTATGGAAGATTTAACCAAGGGGTTGTTACTGTTAACTTGGTTGATATTGGTTTAAGCGCACAGAAAGATATGAAACGATTCTGGGAGATCTTTGATGAGCGTATGGATCTATGCCATCGCGCATTGCGCTGTCGTCACGAACGTTTAAAGGGTACGACTTCTGATACAGCTCCTATTTTATGGCAATATGGTGCATTAGCACGATTAAAAAAAGGGGAGGTTATCGATCGTTTATTATATGATGGTTATTCTACTATCTCTTTGGGGTATGCTGGACTTTGGGAATGTGTTTATTCATTAATTGAAAAGAAATTAACGGAACCAGAAGGAAAAGCACTAGGTTTAGAAATCATGCAGAAGTTAAATGATTATTGTAATAAATGGAAAGCAGAAGAAAACATTGATTATAGTATTTATGGCACACCATTAGAATCTACAACTTATAAGTTTGCGCAAAATTTACAAAAGCGTTTTGGTGTTATCAAAGGAGTTACAGATAAGAATTATATTACGAATAGCTATCATGTTCACGTTACAGAAGAAATTGATGCATTTGATAAGTTAAGACTAGAATCTGAATTCCAAAAACTATCTCCAGGTGGTGCTATCAGCTATGTAGAAGTGCCAAATATGATCAATAATATTCCGGCTGTTATGCAAGTAATTCGTTGTATCTACGATAACATTATGTATGCTGAATTAAATACAAAGAGTGATTATTGTCAAAAATGCGGTTATGATGGTGAAATTCGTATTGTAGAAAAAGATGGAAAATTAGTGTGGGAATGTCCAAATTGTGGAAATCACGATCAGGATACGATGAATGTTGCGAGAAGAACATGTGGATATATTGGAACGCAGTTCTGGAATCAAGGAAGAACCCAAGAAATTAAGGAAAGGGTTCTGCATCTATAATGTATTATGGTGAGATAAAGAAGTTTGATATTGCGAATGGAGAAGGTGTACGTGTCTCGCTGTTTGTATCTGGATGTACACATCATTGTAAAAACTGCTTTAATCAAGAAACATGGGATTTTCAGTATGGTAAGGAATTTACTTTTGAAAGTGAAAGGGAAATTCTAGATGCCTTATCAGAAAGTTATATTGATGGGTTGAGTCTATTAGGAGGGGAACCTTTTGAACCTTCTAATCAGCGAGGGCTTCTCCCATTATTAAAAAAAGTGAGATCACAGTTTCCTGACAAAACAATTTGGTGTTATAGCGGTTATCGTTATGAAGAGCTCATTGGTAAATCGAGAGCAAGATGTGAAGTAACCGATGAAATGTTATCACTATTAGATGTGCTAGTGGATGGAGAATTTGTGCAAGATTTGTATAATATTTCATTATCATTTCGTGGTTCAGAGAACCAGCGTATCATAGATGTCCCTAAAACATTATCAAGCGGAGAAATTGTACTCTATTCTTTAAGTAGTGAGCAAATTAAAATGGAAGAAAAAAAATAAAAGAACGAGATTTCTATCAAATCTCGTTCTTTTATTTTTAATTAATTTACATTTATAATATAACGTTGTTATGTTATATTGTAAATGTAAATTTTGATTTGTAATAATGTTACAAATCAAATAGGAAGATAATAAAGGAAATCATATAGGGTCAAATGGATAAAAAGACAAAAGATGTTGTTAAAAAAATTATGCAACTAATGGTGGTATGTAACAACAACTATTAGTTGTGAATAAAACAACTAATCAGATGGCGTTTCAACTGTAAGGATGAGGCAAAAAAAAGAAAAACTCCTATCATAAAATCATAAAGAACAGGTGATGAGAATGAAATATCGAGAATTACTTAATGAAAAAGATTACATGTGTAATTTATCAGCCCAATTTATAACAAGAATCGGAGATGGAATTGATACAATTGCATTGTCGTGGTTAACCTATGAAATAACAGGTTCTGCTTCGTTAGTGGCAATTGTATATACAGTAAATATGTTACCAAATCTATTGTTTGGAATCATAGGGGGAGGATTAAGTTCCTATGTTAGTGAAAAAAATATTATGTGGATTTGTGATATAGGAAGAGGGACAACAACTTTAGTTATTGCTTTACTATTTTGGTTTAACTATCTCACAATTCCATTATTGTTTGTTTTAACATTTATCAATTCAACCTTTGAGTCTTTGAGAACACCAGCGCAAATGAGCATATTTCAAATTATTATTTCCCAGGAAAAACGGGAAAAAGCATTAGCACTTCAGGAATCAACAAATAATATGGCTTCGCTATTAGGGTTAGGAGCAGGACCATTGTGTATTGGGATGTTTGGGATTGGTGGTGCCGTTATGATTGATGCGACTTCCTTTTTTATCTGTGCCATTCTAGTGATGATGATTAGCAATCATAAACGTGGCATAGAAGAGAAATTCGTGTCGATGAAAACATATGCAAAAGAAATTTTAGAAGGGATGAAATATTTAGGAAAAAGCAAATTATTAGTAATTCTTTGTTTTTTCGCTTGCTTCATGAATGCGTTGTTTGTACCAATTAATGCATTTGAAGTGGTGTATATCAAGGATTATCTATTACTTGGAACGATCGGAATGTCAGTTAGTGGAGTTGCATCTGTGTTAGGAATGATCATTTCTCCTTTATTTTTACCGAAATTGATAGAGAAAATCAGTAATCGAATCATTATACTTTCTGGCGGTATACTTCTCTCCCTATGCTATTTATCTTATGCTTTACTGCCTTATTCATTAATGGCGTTACGATATGCCTTGCTTGCTTTTATTATGTTTATGTTAGGAGTTGCATTATCATTGGTAAACTATCCTGCTAATCTCTTTTTCTACAATAAAATAGAGGAGAAGTATTTTGCAAGAGTGAGTGCTTTTATACGCTGTATGTCGATGGCAATGCAACCGCTAGCCTCCGTTATTTTTGGGTTTCTTTCTGACTTCTTCCCTTTGACTATAATTTTTTATGGATGTGCAATCATAGTATTTTTCATTTTTGCATCCCAATTCTTTAATAAAATATTCTATGAATTGAATGGATAAACATGATTACAAAAGAAATGCTTAAAAGTAAGGAATACTTTTGGGTGTTTCTTTTTTTCGAACTCCTATTCTCTACGCAAAGGAAATAAATTGTTGTATAATAGATACAGTTAAGGGGTGAATTCATGAATCAACTGGAAGAAGCCAGAAAGACAATCAATCAAATTGATGAAGAAATGGCAAAACTGTTTGAACAAAGAATGCAAGCGGTAGAAAATGTAGTTTCTTATAAAATGGCAAATCAAACGCCAGTACTAGACGCTAGTAGGGAAAATCAATTGATTGAAAAAAATCTTTCTTATTTAAAAGAAGAAAAATATAAAGAATGTTATCTACGGTGGTTTCAACGAATGTTGGAAGTATCAAAAGACTATCAGAAAACGATCATTAACAAAGATATTATCGGTTATGGGGGAACCAAAGGTGCGTTTTCTCATATTGCGACTATGAATTTATTTCCTCATCATACCTATCGTGCCTATCCTACTTTTGATGAAGTAGTGATAGCAGTAGAAAATGGTGATATTGAATACGGTGTGATTCCATTTGAAAATTCATTTACTGGGGAAGTGGGAGAAACTAGTGATTTACTAAGGGATCATCAAGTATATATCCATGCTATGTATGATTTGAAAATTGTTCAAAATTTGTTAGTCGTAAAAGGAAGTACACTTTCTGATATCAAACAAGTTTATAGTCATCCACAAGGACTTTCTCAGTGTGAGTTGTTCTTAAAAGGAAGAGGATGGGAGAAAATAGCATATCCTAATACTGCTTTGGCTGCGGAGTATGTGGCACAAAAGCAAGACAAAAGTAAAGCGGCGATTGCTTCTGTTGAAACGGCAAAAATATTTGGCTTGGATATTTTGGAAGAACATATCAATACCACAGTAGATAATACAACTCGTTTTATCGTTATACACAAAAAATTAAAAGAAGATGGAAATCGATTCCAAATGTTGTTTACTGTAAAAAATGAAACCGGTCGATTAGCAAGTGCAATGAATTGTATTGCTGCCTATGATTTCAATATGAAAAGTATAAAGTCGAGAGCAATACCACAACAGCCATGGAGCTATTATTTCCATGTTGAAATCGAAGGATGTTTAAAAGATAAAAGGGCAAAAGATATGATTGCGGCACTTCACCAACATTGTACGGATATTAAAATTTTAGGTGGCTATAGAAGAAATGAGAGGTAAAAAATGAAACAGTTTATTAGAGAAAAGGTCGATGCTACACCAATTGAAGATAATGTGTTTGCGATTGTCAAACTAGCATTAGAAGCAAAACAAAAAGTAGGAGAAGAAAACGTAGTCGATGCGACAATTGGAAGTTTGTATGATGAAGAAGGAAAATTGGTTGCATTTGATTCCGTATTTAATCACTATAATGAAATTGAAAATAGAAGCAAAGCGAAATACGCTGCTAGCTTTAATGGAAATGCCGATTTTAGAGAACAAGTATATCGTTGGGTCGTTCAGGATGCAAAGGTAGAATTAGCGCATACCGTAGTGGCTACTCCAGGAGGAAGTGGTGCCGTTTCTACTACAATAGTAGATGTACTAGATGAAGGAGAAACGTTGGTAATTCCTGAAATTGCATGGGGTTCCTATAAATTAATGGCAAGCATGTCGAATATTGAAGTAAAAAGTTACCACTTGTTTGAAGAAAGTCATTTCGATATTACTAGTTTTAAAAATGTATGTGAAGAAGTGATGATGAAACAAGGGAAAGTATTAGTTGTAATCAATGATCCATGTCATAATCCTACCGGATATTCGCTGACAGGATCGGAATGGAAAGAAGTAATCAAGGTGGTAAATGAACTTTCGAAACAGGGACCTGTCGTAATTTTGAACGATATTGCTTATATCGATTATTCGTATAATTTTAGCGATAGTAGAAAGTATTTAGAAAATTTCAATGCCATTAGTGAAAATGTATTGATTGTTGTCGCATTCTCTTGTTCAAAAACTTTAACTTCGTATGGACTACGTTGTGGCGCAGCACTTGTATTAGGACAAAATCCAGAAGATGTTCGACAATTAGAAATCGTGATGGAAAAAAGTGCTCGTGCCACTTGGAGCAACATTCCCAATGCTGCAATGGATAATTTTGTCTATGTCACAACCAAAGGATATGAAGCATTTGATAAAGAAAAAGCAGGCTATGTTGCTTTATTAAAAGAGAGAAGTTCTATTTTTACTAGGGAAGCGAACGAATGCGGTTTGCCTTATTATCCATATAAGGAAGGATTCTTTGTTACTTTGAAAATAGAAGATCCAACACTGTTAAATAGGTATCACCAAGCATTGTTAGATCATTGTATTTTTACGGTAAAAGTGAATAAAGGAATTCGTGTTGCGCTATGTTCTCTTAGCGTAGAGAAATGCAAAGGACTAGCAGGTAAAATGAAAGCAGTACTAGATGGTTTAAATAATAAATAAATGTAATTGCCCTCTAAATTAACTAGAGGGCTTATTTTTGAGATAAAAGCAAATTCTTTGTGATAATGAAAAAGAAAAAATGATAACAAAAGTTCACATCGATTGGAAATTAAATGTGAATAAATAGGAAAACATGAGATTAATTTTATATCTACCATAACAATGCTTTATATTTAAAAGAATAAATGCTCAATTAATATTTTAATACCTAATAAAATCAAAATAATACCACCAAGTAGTTCTGCGTATTTCTGGAACATACTTCCCAATGTTTTTCCTAATAGAACACTGAAGAAAGACAAAACAAATGTAGTAACAGCAATAATAATGACAGCATATAGTATATTAACATTAAGAAAGGCAAAACTTACACCAACAGCTAAAGCATCAATGCTGGTGGCAATCGCTAGTAAAAAAATATTTCGATAAGAGATAGAACTTACTTCACTTTCTTTTTCTACTTCTTCATTACCTTCTCTTATCATATTGATTCCAATCAATCCTAATAAAATAAAAGCAATCCAATGATCGATGTTTTGAATATAGGAAGCAAAGTGATAACCAGCAAAATACCCTATTAGAGGCATCATTCCTTGAAATAGACCAAAGAAGAAAGCCAGTTTAACAGCGTATTCTTTTAAATATTCATTTTTTAATGACATCCCTTTTGCTAATGATACTGCAGAAGCATCCATAGAAAGACCTACCCCAATTAAAAAAATCGATAAAAAATCCATAATTTCAATCCTTTCTTTAAAAGAAAAGACTTACACGATAAAATACATCGCGTAAGTCTTGTTTTTTACATTAAGCCAGATCGTTATTGATCAGTATGTTGACTTAATCACTTGCATAAGCAAGATAACTACTCCCTTAACAGCATTGTCATTATAGCAGAAGAAGGGAATATTGACAATGGTTTTATTCAGGATAGTTTAGATTTGCCACGCAATATTTATCTAGAACTTGTAGATAATCAGTAGCATAGGATTTTGCTTCTTCCAAATTGTGATCTAAATAATTTCCACATTCTTTAGAAAGTTGGGCGCCAGGTATATCGCCTTCAAAATTTTTAATAAACTGCATAGTTTCTTGCACTAAAGCAATGGCCTCTTTATGGGAAATGCAATCTCTTGTCAAAAAATAAAAACCAGTACGGCATCCCATTGGACCAAAATAAATTATCGAATCACTGTATTTTGAATTTCGAACATAGGTGGCAAAGAGATGTTCAAAAGTATGTAATCCGGCATTATTCAAATAAGAACCTTTATTTGGCTCCACCATTCGCAAATCATAAGTTATGACATCACCATCGATACGAGAAATATACATTCCTTTTTTCAAAATATCATGGTTGATACAGAAGCTAGTAATTTGTTTCATTGTTATCACTCACTTTCTTTTTCATTATAATGGATTATGGTTGTTTCGTCGAGAAAAAGAAAAAGCGTAATGCGCTTTTTCTATTCAACAGATTTTAAAGATTCTACCATTGGTATTTGTTTTAATTTCTTATACATGACAATATTGACTAACATGCCAAATAGGCAAGTGACAATAACGGATAAAAGGAAAGACGAAGCATTAATATTACGACCAAACATCACTTCGCTCATTTCCGCAAGATTCATGATCAAAGAGTGAAGTACGATTCCAAGTAATAAACCGACAAAAGAACCAATTAATGTAAGGAAGATGTTTTCTCGGTATACATAGCTAGCTACTTCTAAATCATAAAATCCAAGTACTTTAATTGTTGCAATTTCTCTTAAACGTTCACTAATATTTACGTTCGTTAAGTTATAGAGTACAACGAATGCTAGAAGTGCAGCAGCACCGGTTAGTACATAAGTAACAAATGAAAGAGATGAAATTGTGTTGCTGAAATTATCTGCTACACCACGATAGAAAGTGATCGAGGAAACCGTAGGATCGTCCATGAACACATTTCCAAAATGTTTTTCGCTGCTATCCGTTGCCTGTTTTAATTTTATCAAGACAGTATTTTCGAATACACGCTTTCCACATAATTCACGATAATAGGATGGTGTCATATAAATATGATGTCCGACATAATTTTCACAAATAGCAGCCACTTTTATTTCGCGTTCTATACCATCATCAAATGTGATTTTGATCCGATCGCCTTCTTTTGCATTTAAGTTAATTGCTAGTTTTTCGCTTACGATTGCTCCATTAGAGCTAATGTTCAAAGCAGTGTGATCCTTGCGCTTGCGTAAAGTAACATAATCTTGCAATTTCTCACTGTTATCAGGAATGGCGATAGAGATGCTTTGGTCACCATCATTTAATGATACAGAAGCGTTAATAACGGTTAATGCTAAAGCGTCTTTTGCGTCTTTATTTTCTTTTATTTTTTCAATTATTGCTCTGCGCTCATTCAGTGAGGAGGAACTGCTTAATGAAACTTGAGCATCGTATTTCATTAATTCTCCATATTGAATGTCAACGATTTGAGAGATAGAATCTTTAATTCCAAAACCAGCAACCAATAAAGCGGTGCAACCACTAATTCCAATGATTGTCATAAAGAAACGTTTTTTATAACGGAAAATGTTTCTTGCAGTAACTTTCATTGTAAACGAGAAACGAGACCAAATGAAAGGAATCATCTCTAATAAAATCTTCTTACCTATTTTTGGTGATTTTGGTCGCATTAGAGAAGCAGGAACTTCCATCAAATCTTTATAACAAGCAAAACCAGTCGCTAATAAAGTAACACCAATTACACAGAAAGAGGAGAGGAGAGCCAATCCTGGCTGTGGGGTGAATACTAACCCTGGCAGATTATACATTAAATTCCATGCGTTGAAAATTACACTTGGGAATAAATGCATACCGACAAGACAACCAACGATACTACCGATCACACCGGCAATCAATGAATAGATAATATATTTTATTGCGATGACTTGTTTGGAATAACCTAAAGCCTTATAGGTTCCAATTACACCACGTTGTTCATCCACCATTCTAGTCATTGTAGTTAAACAAACCAAAGCAGCAACAACGAGGAAAAACACAGGGAATACTTTTGCAATGCCATCCATGCGATCCGCAACGCTTTCATAATCCCGATAAGAATAATGGGAGTTTCGATCAAGTACATACCAGGTTGGTTCCGGTAGTTTCTCTAATTGCTGTTTTCCAGATGCTAAATTTTCATTAGCAATTGCTAGTTCTTCCTCTCCGTTTTTCTTGTTTTTTTCGAGTTCAACTTTACCATCAATATATTGCTGCTGTCCTTCTTCCAATTGCTTTTCGGCACTAGCAAATTCTTTTTCAGCCGTTTGTTTGGCATCTGCTAAGGAAGCTTTATTCATAGCAATTTCGTTTTTGGCATCGACTATCATTTTTTCGTATTCAAGGACTTTAGCGTCGATTTTAGCCAAGGTATTTTCCATGGACTTTTTTGCAGTTTCGGCACTTGCAATGGTTTGTTCTAAAATACGAATTTGAGAATCGATAATTCTTATCTCTTCTTCTGACAAAGTAGGATCATTTCGTTTTTCTTCCAATTGTTGTTTTTCTTGTTGTGATGTTTGAATCGTTTCATTATAATCTTCAATACTGCCATCGTATTGTTTATGAAGTGTTTCTTGTAAGGAAATGGCTTCGTTGAGTTGTGATTCGTACATGGTAATCGTTGCTTCTGCTTGTGTGATTTGAGCGTTCAAGGTGATCTGTAAAGTTTCAAAATTAGCTTTTTCACTAGCGAGTTGCGCTTGTCCAAGTATTAATTTTGTTTTAGCATCATCCAACTGATCTTCCGCTTCTTTGATCTTTGTGTCAAAGGTTTCTTTTCCTTCAAGATATTTTTGATATCCTTTTTCCCATTCTTCATTGGCTATTTTTTTAATTTCTTCATAACGGATTTCACTTCGTTCTATGCCTACCGTTTCTAAAGCATTAACAACAGGATTTGTAATATCAAAATAATCATCGCTATAACAGTTTTCTGCTTTTGCGTTTTCAACAGTGATTAGAATTTCGGTATAATATTCCATAATAAAGTTCTTTTTAGGAACCATGATAAACGTATCAACACTACCACTGCCGATAGTAGAGGTACCTTTTTCATAATTAAGGTAGTCTGGCGTGTAACAACTTCCAACGATCGTATAGGTAGTTTCTTTCAGATAGTCATGGATATCCTTTTCGTTTCCACTTTTCAAAGTAATCGTATCACCGATTTGAAAACCACTGTCTTTGATTTTCTGTTTTTCAATTAAACATTCATTATCCTTTTTTGGATAGCGACCTTCTAGTAAACGAACTTGATTGATATTATTTGGATCTTCTTTTTTTAAATTTTCCCAAGCGATGGTTTTGATTACCATTTCTTCATTGTTTTTTTCTGCTAAAAAATCCATGGTATAAGTCGCATTGAGTCCTTTGATATTTTTTACTTTTCGAATGGCTTTAACGTCATTTTCGCTAAATCCCATGGAAGACAGTAAACGGATATCATGTAGGTTTTGCTGATCAAAATAGTGATCTGCACTATTTTTCATATCAGGTACACTAGCTTTTACGCCAGCAAAAAAGGCAACACCGATCGCTACGATTAAAAGGATTGATAAAAATCTTCCAAGAGAGTGCGTTATTTCTTTTAGGATATCCTTACAATAGGCTTTCATCCTAATATTCAATCCTTTCTACTGGTAATGGGTTTTCATTAATCGTAATACAATCAATTTTTCCGTTTTTTACTTTGATTACTTTGTCTCCCATTGCTGTTAATGCTAAATTGTGGGTAATCACAATAACGGTCATATTATGTTGACGACAGGTATCTTGGAGTAGTTTTAGAATTTGTTTTCCAGTAGTATAGTCAAGCGCTCCTGTGGGTTCATCACAAAGCAACAATTTTGGTTTTTTTGCAAGTGCACGGGCAATCGCAACACGTTGCTGTTCACCTCCAGATAGCTGTGCAGGAAAATTGTTGATTCGCTCTTTTAAACCGACGGCAGTAATAGTAGCGTCAATATCCAGAGGATCTTTGCAAATCTGAGAGGCAAGTTCAACATTCTCCCTTACAGTTAAGTTTTGTACCAAATTATAAAACTGGAATACAAATCCGATATCATAACGTCGGTAAGTCGTTAATTGACGAGAAGTATAAGATGTGATTTCGTTTCCATCTACAAAAATGTGGCCGCTACTAGCACTGTCCATACCACCTAAAATATTTAAAATGGTACTTTTTCCAGCACCACTAGCACCGGCAATAACAACAAATTCACCTTTATTGATGCTGAAATCGACACCTGACAACGCGGGGATTTCTACTTCTCCCATTTGGTATATCTTTTTAACATCTTGAAATTCAATAAACGCACTCATTTTAATTCTCCTTACCATAGTTATATTACTTATATTATACTAAAGATTATGTGAAATTTGGATAGAGAAATATCCACGAATATGTGAAGTTGTGGTATATTTATAAAAATATATGCCTATAAAAAATCATTATTAAAAATCGAATTGCTTAGTTATAGTTTAAGAACTAAGCAATTCGATTTCTATTTTAATAATTTATACTTATAGTAATGAGATTGTTTTCTCAATTCTTTGTCTAAGCGATTAAGGCCTATTTTTTCTGCTATGGTTTCTTTTCCAGAAAATAAATTGACACCAAGCCCTAAACGATCTCCTTCCACATTGACTCCCATGGCAGCTAATGTAGTAGGAAACATATCAAAACTAGTAAAACAACGATTTTTGATATGTTGCGCATTTTGTTGTGAATGAATGATTGTATTAAAAGTGGTACGTTCATAATGTTTATCATAGGTAGAATGAATATATTGCGCAGCCATACTGGTGTGATCGCCACAAATGACAATTGTTGTATCATCATAAAAGGGCTGTTGTTTAAGCCAATCTATAAATTCACCAATCTTACGACTATTCCCGCGAATAATATTAGAGAGACGTTCGGGATATTCGTTTTGGTAGTTTCGATCTTTAAACCCATAAGGGTGATGCGTATCGACGGTAAGCATGGAAAAGTGAAATGGTTTGTCTAATTGGGAAAGACGAGTGATTTCTTCTTTTGCGAATTGAAATAATTTTTCATCTTCGTAACCCCAAAAAACACGATAGTCATGGGGAATTTTTTTTGTTTGATAAGCGGTGTTAAGATCCCATATTTTTATATTACCATGTTTATCGTAATAGAATTTACGTCCTCCAAATAAAGCATCTGACCCGATAAGATATTCTTGTTCATAACCTTCCTTTTGTAGAATATCCCCAAGTGAATAAACACCAGGAAGAAAGTTGTTATGATCCGAAAATCGCTGACAAGTAAAAGGTACGGTTAAAGGAGTTCCGCTACTTTGTGCCACGATACCGCCCGTTGTCCATCCAGTCCCTGCGACAATATGGGCTCCTCCTAATTTTTCTGTATGCGAAAAATTAATATTTTCCTTTGCTAATTGAGTGAGTTCTGGAATTAAATCATCGGGATAGTTACCACCATTTTCTTTCGAAGTGTAGGTGGTTTCTAGTGATTCGACATAAAGATAAATGAGATTTCGTTTCTTCTTTGGAAAGGTAATGTTTATTTTTCTTCCATCTACATATTCTTTTTCATATAAATCAGTAGTGCGGAATAGATTGAAAAGAAAGCCAAACAATCCCACTTTCCATGCGGCATAAAAAAGTAAAACAAAAAACAATAGGATAGTGAAAGAAGGATAATACTGTGGATAGACAGAAGTCAGAAAATTGGGAATGGTTAATAGGATGGTAAGTACCACTGCTTTGGCAAAACAAATTTTAAACCAATCAAAGATGAATTCGGTATTGGTTCCTTCTAATGGTACTTTAAGGTGAAATATGATTTGTTCAAAACAGGACAAACCAAAATATCCTAACGCCCAACTAGCAGAGAAAGCTAATGAAAATCCAATCAAAAGTAAAATGAAATAAAAAATAATGGTGAATTCCATAATATTTCCTCCTTTCAGTGTAAGATATTATAGCACTAAATAAAAAGAGTGCAAAAAAAGAAAGCTGCATCATCAGCTTTCTATCGATCAAATTTTTTTCTTCTTTCGGTTGATTGGATAAATAATCGTTTCATTTCCTCGGTATCTTCATTGGCTAAACTATCGCGAAAATGAGAAATAGAGGTTATAAAAGCATCAATTTCTTCCAATAAGATATTTTTGTTTAATAAGAAGAGTTCTGTCCACATCGTTTCATTAATTTTTGCAATTCGAGTTAGATCACGGAAGGAATCCCCGGTATATTCTATAAAATGCGCATTGTCATGGGTGTTCATTAAACTTACTGCTACCACATGTGTTAATTGGGAAAGGAAACCTATCATATGATCGTGTTCCTCTGGGCTTAAAACAGCGATATGATTGAAGTGCAAGGTATAAGCGAGATCATAAGAAAAATCAATTGCAGCCTGTGAATTTTTTGGTGTAGGAACGATAATGTAGTTCGCGTTTTTAAACATTTCCAAATTAGCATGCTCAATACCGCTGGTTTCTCTTCCTGCCATAGGGTGAGCAGAAATGAATTCTACGTCCTTTCTAAGAAGCTTTTGAATTGGCTCTACCACAGCGCTTTTTACTCCACTGACATCCGTGATTATGGCACCTGGTTTAAACAGATGCTGATAATTTTGGATCCATTCTATCAACGCTGTTGGATAAAGTCCAAAAATAACGACATCAGCTTCACTAATTAGCGTGTCTACTTGTGTACTTCCCCTATCAATCATATGGTGTTGGAAAGCATAATCAATGGTCTCTTGACGTCGAGCAATACCATATACCGTGTAACCTTCTTTTTTTAATCCCATCGCATAGCTTCCACCGAGCAAGCCTAAACCGACAATTACAAACTTTGCTTGCTTGTTAATCATAAATAATCTCCAAAGACACTCCTAGGGAAGAGAGGTCTTCAAAAAAGGCAGGATAGGATTTATTGATGGATTGTGCTTCTTCGATGATCACAGGGTGTTCAAAAAGAGTTGCAGCAATGCATAAACTCATTACAATACGATGATCTTTATGCCCTGAAAGAAGAACGTTACCGGTATAGCGTTCTTTCCCTTCAATAAAAATTTCACTTTCCGTTGTATGAATCAAGACGCCTAGTTTTTTTAATTCCTCTTCCATAGCGGCAATACGATCGCTTTCCTTATATCGTAATCGTTGTGCGTTATAAATTCTTGTCTTTCCTTTCGTATACATTGCCATAACCGTTAAAATAGGTCCTAAGTCAGGACAATCTTGTAAATCGATTTCCGTTGCATGTAAATTGGATTTGGTAATTCGGAATCCTTTCTCTTGATTGCTAATGGAAGCACCACTATTCTTTAAAATTGGAATAATGATGCGATCACCTTGAAGACTAGTTGGAGAAAGACCATGGCAGATGATGTCATGATTAATTGCGCCAAGTACAGCAAAAAAACCACATTGGGAGTAATCTCCTTCGATTTCATAATCATGGGCTTTGTATTGCTGATTTCCAGGAATCACTAAGGTATTCGCATCACAATAATCTGCCTTAATGCCATAAAGGTGTAGCATCTGCAACGTTAAATCGACATAGCTTCTAGATTCATAGGGTTCTTTGATGTGAATTGTAGAATCTGCTTCCAATAGAGGCAAAGCAAATAGCAATCCAGAAATGAACTGAGAGCTTACATCGCCATCTAATGTGATGGAGCCAGCATGCAGTTTGCCACCAATTGTCAGCTTTTCTTCGCTATGTTCATAGAAAATATTTTGTTCCCGAAACAGTGTTTCATAAATTTTTTGAGGACGCTTTAATAAGCGATTTTTTCCGGTAAATGAGACCATTCTATCGCAAAGAGAAAAAATGGGAATAAAAAATCGAAGAGTAGAACCGGATTCATTACAAAAAATAGTATCCTCTCTTAATGTGGAAAAATCTTTTATCCCTCGAATGACGATGCGATCCTCAAAACAAGTGATATTAGCACCTAATTGACGCATTCCTTCAATCGTGATCTTAATGTCATCACTATAGGCAACATTGGTAATAGTGCTTGTTCCATTGGCTAGAGAAGCACAGATAATAGCACGATGAGACATGCTTTTGGATGGTGGAATGGTAACAGTACCATTTACTTTAGAGGGATATATTTTAACTTTCATTACATATCCCTCCCAATGACTTGTGCAATCTTTCTTCCTTTCTCAATCACTTGTTTGAATTTATCTGGCTTTAATGATTGTGCACCATCGCTCCATGCACATTCTGGATTATTATGAACCTCAATGATTAGACCATCTGCACCAGCAGCAATGGCAGCTAATGACATGCTTTCTACCAATTCCCAATCACCAGTCGCATGCGAAGGGTCAATGACAATTGGTAAGTGGGAACGTTTTTTTATAATGGGGATAACACTTAAATCAAGTGTATTTCTTGTATATTTTTCGAAGGTACGAATTCCACGTTCACAAAGAATGACATTACTATTGCCACCTGCCATAATGTATTCAGCAGCCATGAGCCACTCTTCCATGGTATTGGATAAACCACGTTTTAAAAGGATTGGTTTATCAATTTTTCCCAGTGCTTTTAAAAGAGCAAAGTTTTGCATGTTTCTAGCGCCAACTTGTATTAAATCAACATTTTCTACAAATTCATCCAACTGTTCTTTATCCATCAATTCAGAAACGATAGGAAGTCCAGTAGCAGTTCTAGCTTTTATTAAAGCTTGTATACCAGCGGTTCCCATTCCTTGAAAAGCATAAGGACTTGTTCTTGGTTTATAAGCACCACCTCTAAGCATCACAGCACCTGCCTCTTTCACAGCTTTGGCAATTTCCATCAAAGAGGCTTCTCCTTCGACCGAACATGGTCCTCCAATAACCGCAATTGGATGATTTCCTCCTACTTTTATACCTGCAACATCGACGACGGTGTCTTGTGGATGAAACATACGACTTGCCTTTTTATAAGGGGAAGAAACGCGAGTTACTTCTTCTACAAAATGATTGGAGCGCAGCACTTTTTCATCCAAAATTGTTGTGTCACCAATGATACCATATACTTTGTAATCCGCTCCAACACTGGTATGAACGCTTAATCCTTTTGCTTCAATGCCTTGAATTACTTTATCAATTTCATTTTGTGGGACATTTTTTTTAAAAGTAATAATCATATTATATCACTCCTAGATATCTCTTCCGACAACCCTAGCGATTTCTCTTGCTTTATCGATTAATGCAGCAAATTTCTTTGGTTTTAAACATTGCGCACCATCACTGAAAGCACATTCAGGATTATCATGAACTTCGATAATTAAGCCATCTGCTCCTGCTGCTACCGCAGCTAAAGAAGCGGATTCTACTAATTTCCAATCACCAGTTGCATGCGATGGATCGATAATGATAGGAAGATGTGTTTTTTCTTTAATTAAAGGAATCACACTCAAATCCAAAGTGTTTCTTGTTTCCGTTTCAAAAGTACGAATTCCTCGTTCACAGAAGATAACGTTTGGATTACCGTTAGCCATGATGTATTCTGCACTCATGATCCATTCATCAATCGTATTAGAAAAGCCACGCTTCAACAAAATTGGCTTTGTTGTACGTTTTCCAACTTCTTTTAATAATTCAAAGTTTTGCATGTTTCTAGCGCCAATTTGAATTACATCGACGTATTTTTCAAATTCATCAATTTGAGCTTCTCCCATTAATTCAGTTACAATGGGTAATCCTGTTTTCTTTCTTGCTTCTACCATCGCTAAAATACCAGCGGTACGCATTCCTTGGAAAGCATAAGGGCTTGTTCTTGGTTTGTATGCTCCACCTCTAAGCATCACAGCGCCTGCCTCTTTTACTTCCTCAGCCAGCGTCATGATCATTTCTTCGTTCTCAACGGAACAAGGTCCACCGATGACAACAACATTTTCTTTTCCTCCTATCTTGATGCCATTAACATCAATGATGGTATCTTCCGGATGAAACATGCGGTTTGCTAATTTATATTTGGCTGCAACACGTACGACATTTTCTACGCAACGGTGTGCCTTGACCGCTTTTTCATCAATTTTAGAAGTATCTCCAGTTAAACCGAAGACGTTGAAATCACTACCTTCAATTTCGACTGCTTTTACTCCTTTCGCTTCTAATCCTTGAATTAGTAATTCGACTTCTTTATTATCTGCGTGTTTCTTAATTGTTATAATCATAATTTAGTCCCCCTATTTTAATATGTTTTTAATTGTTTGCGATAACCATCAATTACCTGTTTTGCGACAGTATTGATGTTGCTATCATTATTAATGACAATATCTTTCGCATTATCGTATAGTTCTTTTCGCTCTTCGTAGAGTTTTATTAATTTTTCTCTTGTTGAACTTAATGGACGGCTATCATCACTAGCCAGTAGTTCAAAATCGCGTTTTAGTAAAACAATGACACCATTCATTCGTAAGTGGTTTATATTTTCTGGATCTTTGACAATCCCTCCGCCTGTAGAGATGACAAGATTGCTTTGCTTACTGAATTTGCTGCAGATTTCTTTTTCAATCTGACGGAATTTGGCTTCGCCTTCTTTTTCGAAAAAATCAGCAATTGGCATACCAATTTGTTTTACAATTTCTTCATCTAAATCAATATATTGTTTATTACACAAAGAGGAGATTTCTTTTGCAATGGTTGATTTCCCACATCCAGGCATTCCAACGATAACTAGGTTTGTCACTTGTTCTAAAATATCCTGATAAATACGGTCAATTTCACTTTCCGCAATGCGTATATCTTTAAAATGTTCTAATGCATATTTTGCTTGCGCCACAAGCATCTCTAAACCACCTACTGCAGGAATACCCAATTGTTTTGCATCGGTGATAAATTTTGTGTGAATTGGATTGTAAATAACATCCACACAAGCTTGACAGTTGGGAAACTGTGTAATATCAATAGCAGAAGCATCTACGTTTGGATACATTCCCAAAGGAGTTGTGTTAACGATGACTTCCACATCTTTGTGATTTTGATAAACATCTTCTAAGGTCGTTGTTTTTTCACTAGCAATAATATCAACGATTACCATTTCTTTTATTCCTTGATCATGAAGGACGGCTTGAATCGCTTGCGAAGCACCACCATTTCCCATTACTAGAACTTTTTTTCCATTTACTTGAATCTGGTGTTTTTTTAATAAATAAGCAAATCCACCATAATCCGTGTTTTTACCAATTAAATAACCGTTGCGATTGACAATGGTATTAACCGCTCCAATTTTCTTAGCAGCATCGTCTAATTCGTTCAAATAAGGAATAACATCTCGTTTATAAGGAATCGTGACATTGATCGCTTTAAAATTTTTCTCTTTTAAGAATGAATCAAGATCCTCTTTAGGAATCGGATAAAGTTCATAAGTATAATTATCAAGTAATTTTTCTTGTATTAGTTTTGAATAACTGTGTCCCAGTTTTTCTCCAATTAGTCCATATTCCATATTATTCTTCTCCCATCCATAAGTAGCCAAAGCGTTGTGTTAATAAGTCAAGTAAACCAATCGCAATCATAGAATCAACAACAACTCGAGCGCGATGGATGATTGCAGGATCGTGTCTTCCTTGGATTTGATATTTGACATTTTCTTTAGTTTTAATATTAATAGTCTCCTGTTCCTTGTAAATAGAAGGAGTTGGTTTTATGACGGTTTTGATTACGATTGGCATCCCATTGCTAATGCCGCCGTTAATACCAGCGTTGTTATTGGTTTTGGTTTTGACGTTCCCGTTGCTATCATAATAAAAGCTGTCATTAACTTCGCTTCCTTTATAATTCGCAAAATCGAAACCAAGACCAAATTCAACTCCTTTTAATGCAGGAACACTGAATAGTAAATGCGACAATACACTTTCTATGGAGTGAAACATCGGCTCTCCAATGCCGGCGGGCATCCCTAAAATAACACTTTCTAAGATACCACCACAACTATCTCCTTCGTTGGCGCATAGCTCCATATAGGATTTCATTTTTTCTCCCTGTTTTTCATCTAAAACAGGAAAATGTTGTTCGTTCAACTGATTTAATTGTTGTTGTAAGGCCATTTCTTCTGTGTTGAAAGAAGAATCTTCAATTTGTTGAATTCGCTTAATATGGGTAGCGATGGTAATTCCTTTCTTTTTAAGAATGGAATTACAAATGGCTCCAGCGGCAACAATAGCGGTTGTCAGTCGTCCAGAAAAATGTCCACCACCGCGATAGTCCTGATAACCAAGATATTTCATTTGTGCGGTGTAATCGGCATGCGATGGTCGCATAAAATCTTTGATTGAAGCATAATCTTTGCTTTTCGTATTACTGTTTTCAAACAAGATACAAATGGGAGTTCCTGTGGCATGTCCATCTACCACACCACTGACAAACAAAGGTTCATCGCTTTCCACACGTGCCGTTGAGATTCTACCTCGCGGCTTTCGTAAATCTAGTTGATGTTGGATTTCCTTGTAGTCGATCGCAACTCCTGGGCAAATTCCATCAATGACAGCGCCAATCATTTTTCCATGCGATTCCCCAAAAATGGTAATCGAAATCATTTCTCCTATCGTACTTTTCATAATGCACCTCTTTTTAAGATGGTTTTTATCTCTTCTTTTTCAATCGTTTCCAAATAACTCTCTCCAGGATGTTTTACTTTTACTACGGTAATCCGATTGCCTTGTGCTTTCTTATCCATCGTGGTTAACGCATAAACTTGATCGATATCCAGAGGAACCGAAGGAAGGATTCCCATTTTTTCATAAATGGCTAATACTCTTTTCTTTACTTCGCTATCATCAATGAAATAAAGCATTCCCATTGCGACACACTCGCCATGATAATATTGATCAAGATGATAGTAGGCTTCAATTCCATGGCCAATGGTATGACCAAAATTTAATGTTTTTCGAAGACCCTGCTCGGTCTCATCTTGTTCAACGACCCTTTTCTTCATTTGCAAAGAACGATAGATGATTTCTTCTAAGTTATCTTGCCATTTTCCTTTTTCAAATAATGAGAACAGTTTTTCATCGTGAATCAATCCAGCTTTTAATGCTTCGATAAGGCCGTTGATCACATGACGATGGGGAAGTGTTGTTAAGGTGTCAAAATCAATTAACACAATTTCAGGGTGATAAAAAGCACCAACAATATTTTTCACTTCACCTAGATTAACCGCAACCTTTCCGCCGATACTAGAATCAATCTGAGAAAGGGTTGTCGTTGGAATGGAGATAAAGCGAATGCCTCGCATATAAGATGCAGCGACAAAACCGCCTAAATCACCAATGACCCCACCGCCTAATGCAATTAGAACATCATTTCTTCCCATGTGAAATTGAAGCATCGCTTTTAGGCATTCCTCATACGTTGCTATACTTTTGCTCTCTTCTCCCCCATGCACTCGATGAATCGTGCTGTTGGGACATTGTTGTTTTACAAGTTGAATCCATTGATCTGGAATATTTTGATCGGTAAGGATAAAAAACTTCATAGATGTATCAAAATAATGACTTAAATGCTGGATACAACCTCTTTCTAAAATAATATCGTATTGCTTGTGTTTGACATCAACTGTAATCTTTTTCATATCGCATCCCCCTATGAATAAAAAAAGCACCAACCAAACTGCTGTGCTTTGCCGTTGCCCCATCTGAAACAAAATGACCAAACAATTGTTGGTTTTGTTTTGGGGCTATTCAAAATAAAAATAATACTTTTTATTGAAATCCATAGTAATCCTCATCTCTGACTGTTTATATCATAATATAGATAAAGAAAGAATGCAAGAAATAAAATGTAAAAATGAAAAAATAATATAGTATTTTCTGAAAAATCTTTGAAAATCAATGGGGTGGGTAGACTTTAACGATCTGATTTCGTATAAATACAATAAAGAGGAAAGAGGGATGAAATAATATTTCATTGATTACTGTTTGCTTTGGTTTTCTTTGCTACATGGATAATAAAGGGCCTTTTCTTGACTCTTTGCTTTTTTTTGTATCTTTCCTGCAGAAAATAACACTTTTGTGGTATCATTAAGAATATCATTGAATGGAGGATGTTCATGCGAGTGGTATTACAGCGAGTAAAGCACGCAAGCGTAACAATTGAAGGAGAAATCCATGGAAAAATCGAACAAGGCTTGCTTCTTCTTGTTGGAATTGAAGATGCGGATGACGATGAAACGCTAAAGAAAATGGCGAAAAAATGCATCGAATTGCGAATTTTTGAAGATGCTGAGGGGAAAATGAATTTAGGTTTAAAAGATGTTAAGGGTAATATACTTAGTATTTCACAATTCACCTTGTATGCCGATTGTAAAAAAGGAAGAAGACCAAGTTTTACTAGAGCAGGGAAACCAGAATTCGCAATCAAGATGTATGATCGTTTTAATCAGTATTTACGTTCCTACGATATTATCGTAGAGGAAGGTATTTTTGGAGCGGATATGAAAGTTGAGCTATTGAATGATGGACCGGTAACAATACTGTTGGATAGTGAGGAGTTATAAAATGGGGACTATAATATATGGAAATGAGATTGCATCTGAAATAAAAGCAGAGATTAGGGAAAAGGTAGAACAATTAAAAACAGAAGGAAAGCGAATTCCTCAATTGGCGGTTATTTTGGTAGGACATGATGTGGGAAGTACTTCGTATGTTAAGGGAAAAGAAAAAGATTGCCACGATGTTGGTTTTATCAATACGACATTACGCTATGAGGAAAGTGTTACGGAAGAAGAACTATTATGTAAAATTGATGAATTGAATCGCGATGCTAAGGTGGATGGTATTTTAGTTCAATTGCCTTTACCAAAACACATTAATGAGCATAAAGTGCTATTTGCGATTGATCCAGCGAAAGATGTGGATGGATTTCATCCTTTCAATATTGGAAAGATGATGATTGGAGAAAACACCTATCTTCCATGTACACCAAAAGGAGTTATGGTCATGCTGGAAAAAATGGGATTTAAGGATTTAAGTGGGAAAAAAGCAGTGGTCATTGGACGAAGCAATATTGTTGGTAAGCCAATGGCGATGCTGTTGCTTAAAGCGAATGCAACGGTTACCGTGTGTCATTCGAAAACAAAGAACTTAATCGAAGAAGTTAAGCAAGCCGATATCGTCATTGCAGCCGTCGGAAAAGCAAAATTTGTCAAAGCAGAATGGTTGAAAGAGGGAGCAGCAGTTATTGATGTAGGGGTCAATCGAAATTTGGAGAATAAGCTATGCGGTGATGTTGATTTTGAAAATGCGGTTACAAAAGTAGGTTATATTACCCCGGTGCCAAAAGGAGTCGGACCAATGACACGAGCGATGCTGATGAAAAATACACTGCAGTCGTATGAAGAGAGGGAGGAATACAATGATCACACAGAATTATGATTTAAATGATATTGTAGAAATGAAAAAACAACACCCTTGTAAAAAAAGTAAATATTGGAAAATCATTCGTATGGGGGCTGATATCCGCATCAAATGCTTAGGGTGTGGTACTTCGGTGTTGTTTCCACGTAGTGAATTTGAAAAAAAATTGAAGCGAGTGGTGGAAAAGGCAGAGCAAGAAGCATAAAAAAAGCAGATGACTGCTTTTTTTTTGCAAGGATTTAATCTTTCATCTTTTTTTGGTAGATAAAATAGGAATAGAGATAAGGAATCATTACACATATCATAATCGTAACGAATAGGACAACGATGCGCAAATCGGCAGGGAGAAAAGCGCTGAGAATCGTCATAATTCCGCCGATGCTCCATAAAAATCCACCAATACGATGCGTTTTATTCCAGTTTTCTTCATCGTCTAATGCCCAAGGTGTTTTGATTCCTACCGTATAACTTTGTTTGCATTTTGGTAAATAATTTCCGATGACCAGTAATAGTAAGCCAACAAACACCATAAGAACGAAACTGACATCAAAAGAAATTCCATTTTCAATTGCGCAGTTGATTGACATAAAGGTGACCAAAATAGAAATAGCGGGTATTGTAAAATAAATTAAGTAATACATAATGGCAGGAATGTTTTTGTGTTTTGGGTCATGATTTATGCTCCAGATGACAAAGAGATGAGTAAAGAGAAGTAGTATAGGCAATCCAAATAAAACAAAAGATTTGTCCATGTAGCCATCAATTTCTCCTGCAGCATTCCAATGCGATGGTAATAACTGAGGCAATCTAGAAAAATATAATATTCCCATTAATAGTGGAAGTAAGCAAACGATAATACTAAAATAAAATAATTTCTTTTTCATAATGATCCTCCTGTGAATTGTTTTAAATACAACATCAGTTCTTGAAAGATGGATGCATTTAATTCATAATAAATAAAATTCTTTTTTTTGCTTTCGCGAATCAAACCAGCTTTCTTTAAAATCGAAAGATGATACGAAACGCTTGCTTGTGTTAAATCAAATCGTGATGCAATTTCCCCTGCTGCCATACTTTGTTCTTTTAATAGATTTAGAATTTCTCTGCGAACCGGATCGGACAGGGCTTTAAAAGTATCTTGAAACAAGTTAATCATCTCCTTAATATTTAGAAATATTTCTAAATAGATAGTATCATTAAAAGGAAGGAAAGGCAATAGCTATTTAGAAAATATTCTAAATAGAGAAGGTAATCCGGTAGGGGCTGATGGAAAGGAAAGTGCCTATAGTATAATTGATCGATACAAAGTAAGAGATAAATAGGATTGATAAAGGAGTCTTATGTAATGAAAACGCTTGTACTTTTATATAAAAATATAGTATTTATAGAATTGCAATATTGAATTATTTTCTTGCATATACAGAAATCGATAGATGAAAAATCAATCCTAGCAATGGAAGGTTATTTTATCGATGTATAGAGAAAAAAGGAAGATAATAATACGGAATTGATCTGGAATTATTTGATTCCTATGAAGCATAATAACAGTAAGCAAAAAAGATAAAAAAAAAATAAAATACAGGAAAAAGAATCTCTGTGATTTTGAAAAATTTTTATCTAGGATTGTTAGAAAAGATTTTTAAAAAGTAATCCGTACTTGCTATCCAATAGCAAGTACGGATTGCTTTTTGATGGAATAGTAGCTTTATTCAATGACACCATCGCGTTGCGGTAGTTTCCGATAGACAGTAAAATACATTGTTAGATAACTCGATAATCCTCCGATTAAATTGGAAATAGGTTCGGCTAAAAACACACCTAAAATACCAATCTGGGGTACTTTTGGTAAAAGAATCGTTAATGGGGTCACAATGATTACTTTTCTAAATATAGAGAAGAAGACAGCTTGCTTTGGTTTATTCAAAGCGACAAAAGTAGATTGTCCAGCAAATTGAAACGCCATAAAAAAGAAACCAAAAAAGTAAGTATGGAGAGCGATTACTCCATGTGAAATAGTAGCAACATCATTGGTGAAAATTCGTAAAAATGGTTTGGGAAATAAAAATAGAATCAACCACATCCCTAAGGTGTAAAGAAAAGTAGCAAGCGATATAAAATGAATACAGCTTTTTACTCTAGAGTATAACTTGGCACCATAATTATAACCCATGACAGGTTGAGCAGAAGATGTGATTCCATTTACTGGCATAAATACCATTTCACGAATCGAGTTAATGATCGTCATGATAGAAATATAAATATCGCCTCCATAAACAGAGAGGGTAGCGTTACAGACAATTTGGACGATACTGTTGGTGACCGCCATGATGAAACCAGAAAAACCTAATGTAATGATATCTTTTATGATGGGGAAGTCAAATGTAATGAATTGTTGTTTTAATTGAATGATAGACTCCGTTCCTTTTAAAAAATAAAGGGTCCAAAGCATACTGACCAACTGAGCTAAGACACTAACTAAGGCAGCTCCTTTGACACCCATATGGAATAGAAAAATGAATATAGGATCGAAAATAAGATTGATAAAAGCCCCAATTAAAATAGTGAACATTCCTTGTTTAGCGAATCCTTGGGCATTGATAAAATTATTTAATCCAAGGGAAACCAAAGAAAATACGGTCCCTAATAGATAAATGGATAAATAATCGTTGGCATAGACAAATGTCGCATCACTTGCTCCGAATAGATAGAGCAATGAATTTTTAGTTAGTAATATCGAGATGGTAAGAAGAAAACCAAAAATAAGTAACAGCAAAAAAGAAGTCCCTAAAATGCGTCTGGCTTTTTCTAAATCGTTCCGACCACGTTCAATGGAACAAAGAGGGGCTCCTCCCATTCCTACAAGATTGGCAAAAGCACTAATCATGGTGATAATGGGGAAAGTGATTCCAATCCCACTTAAGGCCAATGTTCCAACATCAGCAATCCGTCCAATATAGATTCGATCGACAACATTATATAATACATTGATCAATTGGGCGATGCTCATGGGAATCGCTAATTGCATAATTAAATGGGAAGTATTCCCTTTGCTAAAATCATTTCTTCTACTAGTCATGACAATTCCTCTTAATTCGCTAATATTATACTACTTTTCTGTTTCTTTAAATAGTTAGAAGAGTCAAACGAAAAAAATAGCAGAAGTTACTGCTATTTAATGTAATCGATGATAGTGAGAAAAGCACTTGTATCTAGATTTTCCACCTTTCCTTCATCACAGGCTTTCGCAATATTTGGGTCAATTGGTAATTTTGCGATAATCGGAAGTTGGTATTCTTGAGCGATTTCATCAACATGGCTATCGCCAAAAATAGCGTACTTTTTGTTATTGTCTGGGCACAAGAAGTAGGAATAATTTTCGATGATTCCCAAGATAGGGACTTGCATCATAGTTGCCATTTTCACTGCTTTTTCAACAATCATAGAAACAAGCTCTTGAGGTGATGTAACAACAATGATACCGTCTACGGGAAGTGATTGGAACACAGTTAAAGGAACATCGCCAGTACCTGGTGGCATATCTACAAACAGATAGTCGATATCTTGCCACAATACATCGCTCCAAAATTGCTTTACCATATTGGCAATGACAGGACCGCGCCAAACGACAGGATCGCTATCGTTTTCTAATAATAGATTGGTGGAGATAATATCGATTCCCGTGCGACTTGTTTGGGGGTATATAATCTGCTCGTTGCCATATGCTTTTTCGTGGATTCCAAACGCTTTTGGAATGGAAGGACCAGTAATATCGGCATCTAAAATGGCGGTCTTATATCCCATTTTATTGACGGTGGTTGCTAATAAACTAGTGATAGAACTTTTTCCAACACCGCCTTTTCCTGAAACGATCGCAATTACTTTTTTGACGCTACTTTTATCGTTCAATAATGCTTTTTTTATTTTTCTTTCTTTGCAGGAACTGCTAGAACAGTTCTCACAGTTGTGATTGCAATTTTCACTCATGTTATCAATACTCCTTTACTAATTAAGATAGATGCAATTTTTCGTTGACTCGAACATTGATATGAAATGTTTCAAAAAGCGAAACAATTTTATCGACCAAACAGACGACGAGTGATTCTCGATACGTTGGAAGGCGATGAATCGTTAACGGCCACATATGGGAAAGAATGATGTTTTCTTCTAATGAATTGATTCCATAGTAGAAAGCAGCGTTGTTTCGTGCTCTTCGAGGATGGTGAAAACCATGAAGACGATGAGAAGCATCTTTTTCGTGCCAATCATATAAATATAAATCATGAAGTAAAGCACCACGAATTAAAGAGCGATCATTCCAATGAATTGGGAATTTTTTACTGAACCAATAACTATAATAGGCAACACTCAAGCAATGATCATAGGTGGAAACATTGCCATGTTGAATGAAATTTTTGGTTGATAAAAAGTAAGATGAAAAAATCAAATCGTTTGCATGGAGCAGAAACAAACATTTTTCTTGTTGTTTAAGATTCATGGATTGCACCTCTTTCTTATCTATTATACACTTAGTTGATAAAAAAACAAAAAAGGAAAACGACATATTCAATCCAACAAATAGAATGGATAACATGATTGGGAATATACTACACAGGTTTTTGAAGAAATTATCTTACTCCATCAATCCTTTGTTGAAGAAATAGAGGAGCGAGTAGCTGGTTGTTTCCTGTTGGGAAAATCGGATGTTTTCTTTTTTCAGAAATTATGTTGTGTTATAATAACAGAGTGATTTGTTTTGGAGGGATAACATGAGTACAGTATATGAAAAATCATTGGCAATGCACCAGGAACACAAAGGAAAGGTGGCAGTTGCTTCAAAGGTAAAAGTGGAAACGATGGAAGATCTTGCGCTTGCTTATACTCCCGGTGTGGCTCAGCCTTGTCGTGAGATTGCAAAGGATGAGAGCAAAGTATATAATTACACAGCAAAAGGGAATTTGGTTGCTGTTGTTAGCGATGGTAGTGCTGTGCTTGGGTTAGGAAATATTGGGGCGAAAGCAGCGATGCCGGTAATGGAAGGGAAAGCGATTTTATTTAAAGAATTTGCCGATATTGATGCATTTCCTATTTGTTTGGATACGCAGGATTGTGAAGAAATTATAGCGACGGTAAAATATTTAGCTCCGGTGTTTGGGGGTATCAATTTGGAAGATATCAGTGCCCCACGCTGTTTTGAAATTGAGTCTAGATTAAAAGAGGAATTGGATATCCCTGTTTTTCATGATGACCAGCATGGAACAGCGATTGTGGTTTGCGCGGGAATCATCAACGCATTAAAACTGGTAGGAAAAAAAATAGAAGAAGCAAAATTTGTGATCAATGGAGCGGGGAGTGCCGGCATTAGTATTTGCCGTTTGCTCTTAGAACTTGGCATAAAGAATGTGGTTATGGTGGATCGCTATGGAATTCTATGTGAAGGAGAAGAATGGATGAATCCAGCACAGGCAAAAATGGCAGAACTAACGAATCGTGATTTTTTAAAAGGAGATTTAAAAACAGCAATGAAAGGACGTGATGTCTTCATTGGCGTTAGTGCTCCTAATATTGTAACTAGTGAAATGGTAGCAACAATGAATCATGATGCAATTGTATTCGCAATGGCGAATCCAGTCCCAGAAATTATGCCTGAAGAAGCGAAAAAAGGCGGGGCTCGTATCGTTGCTAGTGGTCGTAGTGATTTTCCCAACCAGATCAATAATGTCCTAGTGTTCCCTGGAATCTTTCGAGGGGCCCTAGATGCAAGAGCGGTTAATATTTCAGAGGAAATGAAATTAGCTGCAGCCAAAGCCATTGCTTCCATAGTGAAAGATGAGGAATTGAACGAAAATTATATCATTCCCGATGCGTTTAATAAGGATGTTGTCAAAGTGGTATCAAATGCAGTCAAAGAAGTGGCAATTCGAGATGGGTTGGTGAAAGAATGAAAGAAATCAATGTGGCTCGAATCACAGAAGTGATTTCTAGAATGGTACAAGAGGTTAATTTTCAATATCCTGCAGATATTCAAACTTGCCTAGAAACGAGTGCCAAAAAGGAAACAAGTAAAATTGGCAAGGAAACTCTAGAATTATTGATAAAAAATAGTCAGATAGCTAGAGAAGAACATATTCCTATTTGCCAAGATACGGGCATGGTTATTGTCTTTTTGAAATTAGGACAGGAAGTACATCTAACAGGGGGCAATGTAAAAGAAGCGGTATATGCGGGCGTGAGAAAAGGATACCAAGAAGGGTATTTAAGGAAAAGTGTTGTCGATGACCCTATCTTCGAAAGAAAAAATACTAAGGATAATACACCATGTATTATTTATACCGATATTATCGAAGGAGATAAAATTGAAATTGAGATTGGATGCAAAGGTTTTGGTAGTGAAAATATGTCTACCATTACGATGCTGAAACCAGCACAAGGAGTGAATGGTGTAAAAGAGGCGGTGATCAGCGCAATAAAAAAAGCTGGTCCTAATGCTTGTCCTCCTATGGTGGTTGGTGTTGGTGTTGGGGGTACCTTTGATTATGCGGCAGTTTTGGCAAAAAAAGCAACATTGCGTGATGCAGGAAGTCATAACTCCAATCCTCTTTATGCAAAACTAGAAGAGGAACTTTTGGCAGCGGCCAATGAGTTAAACATCGGTCCTCAAGGATTGCATGGAGACACTACTGTGTTTAAAGTAAATGTTGAATATTTCCCTACTCATATTGCGGGGATGCCATGTGCGGTCAACATTTCCTGTCATGTAACAAGACATGCCAAGGAGGTAATTGAATGATTTCATTAACTTTGCCTCTTAATGAGGAAAAATGTAGACAATTAAAAGTGGGCGATTTCGTTTCTTTGAGCGGAACTATTTATACGGCTCGAGACGCAGCACATAAACGATTGTGTGAAATGTTGGATCGTGGAGAACCTTTGCCATTTTCGTTAGAGAATGCGGTAATCTATTATGTTGGTCCAACCCCAACAGCTCCAGGAAAGGTGTTTGGTAGTGCTGGGCCTACGACAAGTATGCGTATGGATGCTTATGCTCCCCGTCTTTATGACTTAGGAGTAAAAGCAACGATTGGAAAGGGATATCGTACCCAAGCGGTGGTGGATGCTATCCAAAGAAATCACGGACTTTATATGGTGGCTATTGGTGGCGCAGGAGCGTTACTAAGCAAATCCATTGTAAAAGCCGAAATGATTGCGTTTGAAGATTTGGGTGCAGAAGCAATTCAAAAATTGGAGGTAAAAGATTTCCCGGTAACCGTTGCAATTGACAGTGAAGGAAGTAATATTTATGAATAAAATTTTAGAAGTGTGCTGTGGCTCTTATTTGGATGCACTAGAAGCAGAAAAAGGGGGAGCAAAAAGAATTGAATTGAACAGTGCGCTGCATTTGGGTGGATTGACACCTTCTTTATCGAATTTAGTGTTAACGAAACAGAATACAAATTTAAATGTCATTTGTATGGTGAGAAATAGAGCAGGTGGATTTTGTTATGACAAACAAGATTTGGAATGTATGTTTTATGATGCGAAAATGATGTTGGAGCATGGAGCTGATGGTCTTGCGTTTGGTTTTTTGAAAGAAGATAAAAGTATTGATATCGAGTTGACGACCAAAATGGTAGAATTAGTGCATGAGTATCACAAAGAAGCGGTTTTTCATCGAGCGATTGATGTGTGTTCATGTTATGAAGATAGTTTTCCCGAATTGATCGCATGTGGTGTGGATCGTGTATTAACAAGTGGTTCCTATGTAAGAGCGATTGAAGGGGTCGATCGCATTCGTAAAATGCAACAGCAGTATGGGGATCAAATTGAAATACTAGTAGGTTGTGGTATTGATGAAACAAATGCGGATTACGTATTGATCAATGCGGGTGTTTCACAAATTCATTCGAGTTGTAAATGTATTCGCCATGATCCTACTAGTTCTAACTATGGTGTTAATTTTTCGTATATTGAAACCAATAAATATCACGTGGTTGACAAGGAACGTGTAAAAACCATGATGGAAGTTATCGATAAGATAAAATAACTTATGAAAGATCGGATGAAATGAAAAAATGTTTTTTTCTTATTTTGTTTGATCTTTTTTTATTGCACTTGTAAATGGATTCAATAATGGAAAAGATCATTGCAAGCATCACCTTATTAAAATAGAAGATAAAAAGTTGAAAGGAATGTATGGTAAGTAAAAAATTAAAAGAAATCCGTATTATACCAAAGGCAAAAGTTAGGCCTTTGAAATTCAGTACATCTATGAAGCTGAATGCGTTCATAGAAACTTAAATACAAACAACGCACTGGCTCTTGACTTGGGTATAAATAATCTTGTTACTGCTGTATCAAGTAATGGGAAAACGTTCATCATTGATGACAGAAGACTTAAATCCATAAACCAATGGTAAAACAAGCGTAATGCACATTTACAATCAATCAAAGACAAACAGCATTTTGGCAAAAAGACTACAAACAGGCAAAAAGCAATTGCTCGAGACCGTAACAATAAGGTCAATGATTAATGAAGAAAGCGGCTCGTAAAGTCATAGATTATTGTATTGCGAATGACAGGGGTACTTTTGTTGTTGGTTATAATGAGACATTCCAAAGAAGTAGTGATATAGGAAAGTCTAATAATCAGACCTTTGTAAATATCCCTTATGGTCAGCTACGCTCTACATTAGAGAATCTTTGCCAGCGAAATGGTATAGTATTTGTAAAACAGGAAGAAAGCTATACATCAAAATTATCATTTTGGGATAAAAACGAGATCCCGGTTTACAATAACGATAACACTAAAGAATATGTATTTAGAGGCAAAAGAATACATCGTGGAATGAATCAGTGCGCAAATGGAAAATTGATAAATGAAGATGTAAATGGAGCATTAAATATCTTACGAAAAAGTAATATTGTGTCCCTTGAGGGACTATACACTAGGGGCGAAGAGGACACGCCCATAAGAATAAGGATTGCCTAATAATAGGTGGAAACTTAAATATCAAACTTCTTAGAAAGAGCCGAAGGCTCTACGAAGTCCACTCCTTTAGGTGGGGGGAGTTCACTCTATTTATGAAGGATAAGATTGGAAAAGTAGTAGTGATCAAAATGATGGTAAAAGATAAAATAACATTGTTGTACAAAAAAGGGAAAAATTTGATTGCTATAAGCAAGGTCATACAAAAGAAGTAAAAACCACGAAATATTGAGCAAAACTAGTCATTGAAATAGGGTATAATAATGGTATTCTATAAGTAAGGAAGCGCTTTCAAAAAAAGAAAATTCAAAATGAAGAAGATAGGAGAAAAAATGATGAGAGTTGAACAAAACTATTTATTGCTTGATTCGAACGAAAAAATTGATTTAAAATAGGTGAAGAAAAGCGAAATTGTGATAGAGTCTGTTCCAAAAAGTGGATCTTCCACATTTCTTAATGCAACAGCAAATGCATTATGCA
>JBGUVL010000034.1:0-20016 GCA_045134375.1 Breznakia sp.
CGTTGGGAAGAAGCCATGCGTCTTTTGGAAGAAGAGTTTTCTATGCCGTATATTCCAAAGCAGGAGGAAGAGGTTCTAATCGATTTGTACAATGAATGTCGTTCATGGTTAAATCAACATAGGAAAGTACGTTCCTATACGGAAGAGGACATTGAGGATTGTTTGTTTGGAAATCTAGAGGAAGCATTGCAAGCGGTGGAGTTATTAAGGAAAAGTAATATTAGAAATCATTTGGATGTTGTGGAACGATATTTGAAAAATCATCCCCATTATTTGATCCGCACCTTGCTGTTGGAATGTTTGATCGAGCAACAGGTAAACGATGAAATAATGCTAGATTTTGATGGGATGGAAGTTTCCTTTACTCCTTGCTATATCGAATTGCCTCAAGATCAGGATGTGTTTCGAGAAGCAGTGACCATTGTTGATTCTTATTTTGCGAATGAAAATCCTTCTTTTCTAACGATGTGTGTGGAATGTATGATGAAGGAAATGTATTTTCGTTTGCCATTTTCGTTAGGAGAAGATGAAATTTATCACTTTATTTATGCGATTCTATATTATGTATATAAGGCAAATGAGGATTTAGAGGGCTTTCAGATGTTTATTTCTGAAAAAAACCTTGCCAATTATAAGGGTTATGACTTATTATTATATAAGTACGATGTTTAATAGAAACATGTTTAGTAGGAGGAAGAATTAATGAGTTCAACTTGGACATTAAAAGAAAATTCACAGGGTGAATTACAAGTTAAAGTAAATGGTGAAGAATGGAAGGCTGCACAGGAAAAAGCGTTCAAGAAACTAGCGAAAAATGTTGAAGTGAAGGGCTTTAGAAAAGGACAGGTTCCAGAAAAAATGGCTCGTAAAGTGGTAGCAAAGCAGCACATTTTAGTAGAAGCAGTAGATGAAATTGCAGGAAAGGCAATGCAGGAAGGAATCAAAGAACACGATTTGTGGGTCATTGCTCGTCCAGAATTAAAAGTGGATGCATTAGATGAAGAAGAAGCAGTATTAACTTTTGTAATGAGCGTGAAGCCAGAAGTTTCTTTGGGAGAATACAAAGGTTTAGAAGTAACAAAGGATGAAGTAAAAGTTGAAGAAAGCGAAATTGAAGCAGAATTAAATCGTTTGCAGCAGCGTTTTGCGGAATTGGTAGTAAAAGAAGAAGGAACCGTAGAAAATGGAGATACTGCGGTAATTGATTTTGAAGGATTCAAAGATGGCGTTGCTTTCGAAGGTGGAAAAGGGGAAAACTATCCATTAGAAATTGGTTCTGGTTCATTCATTCCAGGATTTGAAGAACAGTTAGTAGGAATGGCTGTGGAAGAAAGTAAAGATATCACAGTGACATTCCCAGAAAATTATGGAGCAGAAGATTTAGCTGGTGCAGAAGCAGTATTTAAGGTAACAGTACATGAAATCAAAGCGAAGACACTGCCTGAAATCAATGATGATTTAATTAAAGATGCAGAAATCAAAGAGGTTGAGACAGTAGAAGCTTATAAGGAATATGTCAACAAAAACTTAACAACACAGAAGGAAAACGATGCGGAACGCAAGTTTGAAAATGATGTTTTGACAAAATTGACAGAAAATACACCAGTTGAAATTCCTGAAGTAATGGTTAGCGATGAAGTGGATTCTATGGTAAATGATTTTGCTCAGCGTTTAGCTTCTCAGGGATTCCCATTGGATCAGTATTACCAGATGACTGGTTTAACGGAAGAAGCATTAAGAGAGCAGATGCAGCCAGAGGCAAAGACAAAAGTTCATGTACGTTTGGTGTTGGATGCGATTGCTAATGCAGAAAACATTGAAGTGAATGATGAAGATGTAGAAAAAGAATACCAGAATATTGCTGATCAGTATGGTATGGAAGTAGACAAAGTGAAAGAAGTAATCAATAAAGATGCTCTTGTTTACGACTTACGTCTGCAGAAAGCAGTTACGTTAGTAAAAGAAAACGTAAAGTAATCAACTTATAGAAAAGACGCATCGAGCGTCTTTTTTGTCCTAACAAAGGAGGGTAATATATGGAAAATCAAAAAGCGCCGATTAGCATTCCTGTTGTTTGCACAAGAGGAGTGATCGTATTCCCAAATCAGGAAATTATTATTGATGTAGGGAGAAAGAAAAGTGTGGCAGCGCTAGAGGAAGCAAGAGAAAATTTTAATTCTCATGTATTCCTGGTAGCACAGAAGGAACTGTCTGTAGAAGATCCTCAAATTGAGGACTTGTATGAAATTGGTACCTTGTGTAGCGTTAGCAGTGTTCGTCGTATGGATGGGTATCTGCGCGTTAAATTTAAAGGAAATGAACGTGCAAGAATCGTTACCTTTAGCAATAGTGATACCATGGTATTTGCTAGTGTGGAACCATTGAATGATGTGCATCAAGATGAATTAGAAGAGATGGCATTGGTTAGAAGAATTGCTACTCAGTTGGAAGAAAATGAGGTGATTGTGCAAAGTTTGCCAAAGGATGCTGCAATGAAATTAGCATCTGGCATTAGTGCTCCTCAGTTAGCCGATCAAATTGCGCAAGTATTTCCTTTTACGGTAGAAGTGAAACAGAAGTTGTTAGAAACACTAGAGGTGAATGAGCGTCTGTTAGAAATTCTACAAGAAATGGAAAAAGAAAAAACATTGAGTGAATTAGAGAATGTCATTGCTGAGAAAGTGAAAACTCGTATTGATGAAAATCAGAAAGAGTATTATTTGCGTGAGAAATTGCGTGCGATTAAAGAAGAATTAGGCGATGTTGCGGATCGTGAAAGCGATAGTGATGAATATCGCAAGATGATCGCCGATAATCCTTATCCTGATCATGTCAAAGAAAAGGCATTGGATGAATTATCTCGTTATGATATGTTGCCGGCTGCTTCTGGTGAAAGTGGAGTTGTCAAGAGTTATCTTGATTGGTTATTGAAGACACCTTGGTGGCAGGAAAGTGAAGACAATACCGATTTAAATCGTGCCCAAGAAATTCTAGATGAAGATCACTATGGCTTGGAGAAAGTCAAAGAACGTATTATGGAATTTTTAGCTGTGAAGACGATGACGAATTCGTTAAAGGCGCCGATCATTTGTTTGGTTGGTCCTCCTGGCGTTGGGAAAACTTCATTGGCAAAATCCGTAGCTAGGGCATTGGATCGTAAATTTGTTAAGGTATCATTAGGTGGGGTAAAGGACGAATCCGAAATTCGCGGGCACAGAAGAACCTATCTAGGAAGTATGCCAGGTCGTTTTATTCAAGGAATGAAAAAAGCAGGTACGATCAATCCCGTTTTCTTGATTGATGAAATTGATAAAATGGCGAGTGATTTTAAAGGTGATCCTGCAAGTGCTATGTTAGAAGTGCTGGACCCTGAGCAGAATTCTATGTTCTCGGATCACTATTTGGAAGAACCTTATGATTTGAGTAAGGTATTGTTTATCGCAACTGCCAACTATATTGAAAATATTCCACCGGCACTAAAGGATCGTTTGGAAATCATTAGTTTATCAAGCTATACTGAGCTGGAGAAGGTACAGATTGCAAAACGTCATCTATTGCCAAAACAGTTACGAGAAAATGGTTTGGATGCATCGCAGTTAAAACTTTCGGATGATTTGTTGTTGTATATCATTCAATACTATACAAGAGAGAGCGGTGTTCGTCAGTTAGAAAGAATGATTGCGAAGATTGCTCGTAAGAGTGTATTGGCCATTTTGAAAGATGGGAAAAAGAAAGTCAATATGACAAAGAAGTTGCTTGTGGAATATTTAGGCAAAGAAATTTATGAGTATGGAAAGCGTGAGAAGAAAAATCAAGTGGGAACCGTGACAGGTTTAGCCTACACTTCCTTTGGTGGAGATGTGTTGCAGGTAGAAGTAAACCATTTTGAAGGAAAAGGAAAATTGGTGATTACGGGACAACTTGGTGATGTGATGAAAGAAAGTGCTTCGATTGCCTATGACTATGTAAGAGCGAATGCGAAAAAATATAAAATTGATACGACGATGTTTGAAAAACAGGATATTCATATCCATGTTCCAGAAGGAGCTGTGCCAAAAGATGGTCCAAGTGCAGGCGTTACTTTGACAACGGCTTTGGTATCTTCATTAAGCAATATTCCAGTGGACAAAGATGTAGCGATGACGGGGGAAGTTACGTTACGAGGAAATGTTCTTCCTATTGGTGGTTTAAAGGAGAAATCGATGGCGGCACATCGTTGCGGAATTAAGAAAATCATTATGCCAAAAGGAAATGTGAAAGATTTGGATGATCTTCCTCAAGTGGTAAAGGATGCGATTACTTTTGTTCCAGTGGATCACGTTTCTCAAGTGCTAAATGAAGCTTTGGTAAAGTAATATGAAAACTTTTAATCATTGTGAGTTGGTTATTTCGGCAGCGAGCAAAGAACAGTGGCCAGCGAGTGCTCTACCTGAGATCGTGCTTGCAGGGCGAAGCAATGTAGGGAAAAGTAGTTTTATCAATACGATGTGTCATCGAAAAAAACTAGCTTATGTAGGAAATACGCCAGGAAAGACGCGATTATTAAATTTCTTTCGCTTGGATGATGAGTTAATGTTTGTGGATGTCCCTGGCTATGGTTATGCGAATATTTCACAGAAACAGCTGATTCAGTTTGGCGAAATGATGGAAGATTATTTTGGTGAAAGAGAGCAAAAGCGGGGCTTGGTCATGATCGTGGATAGTCGTCATAAGCCAAGTGAAGATGACATTACGATGATAGAATATGCGCGCTATTTTGAAATTCCTGTCATTGTGATTATGACTAAAGTCGATAAGCTTCGTCGTAATGAGCGAATGAAAAATAAAGATTTAATTCATAAAACTTTGCACCTTCAAGAAGGGGAATGTTTGATTCCCTTCTCTAGTGTGAGCGGAGAAGGCGTGGAAGAAGCTTGGTCTGCGATTGAAAAAATGTATGAAACAGATGCGGTAAAGAAACCTAATCGTTAGGGTGCTTACCGCCTTTTTTGTAGTATTATGTGATTTCATGTTGTATCATTATGGTGAGATTTCATGTTCTTAATTTGAGGGGGAATAGACATGCACAAGAAAATGGTAATTGCACTATTATTGTTGATTTTTGTTGTTATTAGTTCTATCATGGGAGTCATTTGGTATAACCAAGATGTTACATTCAAAAAAAATACTTTTTATTGGGAGTATGGAACAAATGGTAAGGTGGAAGCGAAAGATTTGTTAGAGGAAAGCAATTCTTCTTTTTCATCTTCATTAAAAATAGATACGATTCCATTGGAAAAAGGGAAAGAATACCCAGCGGTGGGCAACTATACACTTGCCGTACATTATCAAACGGGTTGGATTCATCGTGTTAAAGAAATTAGGATTATTGTAAAAGATAGCAAGGCGCCAACTTTTACAAAAAAGGAAACCAATATTTCCATACCTTATGGACAAAGTGATTATGATTTTCTTTCTCATTTTTCTGCGGAGGATCTTAGTGGGTGTCAATTATCGTTATCAGTAGAGGAAGTGGATTTTACAAAAGCAGGAAAATATAATGCGAAAGTTAGTGCCATTGATCCATATGAAAATAAAACGGAATTTTCATTTCAAGTGGAAGTAGAGGAAGAGAAAATAGTGATTCTAGAAAAACCGAAAGCAGTGGAAAACACGATTATTTCTAAGGTAGAGCCTACCTATGTGAATGGTATCTTAGTCGTGAATAAGAAGCATCCTTTAGATGCCTCCTATGCACCAGGGGAAAATGCAGAAGCGGGTGCGAATGTGAGAGCCATGATTGCGGAAATGCAGATGCTAGGTTTGAATGTAAGTACCTCTTATAGTGGGTATCGAAGTTATGCTTATCAGAATCAATTATACTGGAGTTATGTCAATTCGTATGGACAAGCTGCTGCGGATACGTTCTCAGCAAGAGCAGGATACTCGGAACATCAAACCGGTTTGGCATTTGACTTATTACATTATAATGGTGCATTGATCACCGCTTCAGCAGAAGCAAACTGGATTGCCAACAATGCCCATCGCTATGGTTTTATCGTTCGTTATCAAAGTGGAAAAGAATCAATAACAGGCTATCAGGCAGAACCATGGCATCTTCGCTACGTTGGAAATCAAGCGGAAAGTATCATGCGTTCTGGGTTGACCTTAGAGGAATATCTAGGAGTCGCTGGTGGTGATTATTAAAAAGAAAAAAGCAAGATCCCACACTCTTGCTTTTTTCTTTTATGGAATATTTTGATAAAAAGTGAGGAAGACTCCTCTACCACTTTCATTATACTTGATATCGTTGGATTCGTAAAGTCCTATTGGTGATTTTTAATATAGTTTAATGTACCGCCTTCTTTAATTAAATCAATATCATACTGTGTTAGGTTGTGGGTTACGGTATAAGTCAATCCTTTGGTTACGTTTTTCACTGATAGTGGTTGATCGACCGCAATTTGATCTAGATTGTTGATATGCAGTTCGTCCATTTCATCAATCGTGTCATAATCTTTTTCATTGACGAAGGTCAATGGTAAAATACCAAAATTGATTAGGTTAGCACGGTGGATTCGAGCGAAGCTTTTTGCGATTACAGCTTTGATTCCTAAATACATTGGCGCAAGTGCGGCGTGTTCTCGAGAAGAACCCTGTCCATAATTGGCACCAGCAATGATAAATCCTCCACCATATTTCTTACAATCATCATGAAAGGATGCTTTCACATTCATAAAAATGAATTCGGAAATTTTTTCAATATTGGAACGATACGGAAGCACTTTAGCGCCGGCAGGGGCAATATGATCGGTTGTGATATTGTCTTCTACCTTAATCATTACTTTTTTATGAATTTCGTTGTCCAAAGGAGTGTTGATTGGTAATGGTTTGATGTTTGGTCCGCGCACAATTTCTTTTGTTTTATCGCCATCTGGCGCAATGATCATACGATCATCAATTAGGAAATGGTCGACTGGCGCTGGTAAATCAAAATCTTCTTTTCTTGGATCGCTGATGCAGCCATGAATGGCACTGGCAGCCGCTGTTTCTGGTGAAACTAGGCAGACTTTTGCGCTTAATGTACCACTTCTTCCATAAAAGTTTCGATTAAATGTTCTTAGTGAGAGAGCATTGGTGATAGGGGATTGTCCCATACCAATACAAGGGCCACAAGTGGATTCTAAAATACGGGCACCACTGGCTATGATATCGCTCAATGCGCCATTTTTTGTAATCATTTGCAATACTTGTTTACTTCCCGGAGAAACCACGAGGGACAAGGAAGGATCCATGGTTTTTCCCTTTAGAATATTAGCAACACTCATTAAGTCACGATAACTTGAATTGGTGCAGCTACCAATGGCAACCTGATCAACTTTCAATCCTTCGACTTCGCTAATGCATTTGATATTATCCGGAGAATGCGGCATAGCGATCATTGGTTCTAAAGTATTTAAATCAATGGTATAGGTTTCGTCGTAGAAAGCATCTTCATCGGCTTTTAATTCTTTCCAGACAGTTTCGCGCTGTTGCAGTTTTAAAAATTCGTAAGTGACTTCATCACTTGGGAAGATACTTGTTGTTGCGCCAAGTTCGGCTCCCATATTACAAATGGTAGCACGTTCTGGAATGGATAATGTCTTCACACCATCACCGCTATATTCAACAATTTTCCCTACGCCTCCTTTGACACTGAGGATGGACAATACTTTTAAGATGATGTCTTTTGCGGATACACCTTTGCTTAATTTTCCTTTTAGGATGATGTTAATGGTTTTTGGAGCGGTTAAGTAGAATGGTTTTCCAGCCATTGCACAAGCGACATCCAATCCTCCAGCACCCATGGCAAGGCTTCCCATACCGCCTGCGGTTGGTGTGTGAGAATCACTTCCTAGTAAGGTTTTACCAGGGGCAGCAAAGCGTTCTAAATGGACCTGATGGCAGATTCCATTTCCTGGTTTTGAAAAATAGACACCATAGGCATTGGCTACGGTTTGTAAATATTTATGGTCATCCGCATTTTCAAAACCACTTTGTAAGGTGTTGTGGTCAACATAGCTGATGGATAATTCGGTTTTCACTTTATCAATTCCCATGGCTTCGAGCTGTAAGTATGCCATGGTTCCTGTAGCATCTTGTGTCAATGTTTGATCGATGCGGATACCAATTTGTTTTCCTTTTTTATAATCTCCTTCGACAAGATGAGCTTGCAGTATTTTTTCCGATAATGTTGGCATTTCTTCTCCTCCTTATAAATAATACTTACTTATTATAGCACGGCAGGAGTGAAATATTTCATAAAATTGCAAATATTTTCAATATGATGTAACAATTTACAAGAAAAGATGGTATAATAAGAAGCATTAAATTGAAAGAGGAGTGAGTCTATGCAGGAAGAGGTAATGAAGCTTTTTGAGAAATCCAAAACCTGTGGAGAGATCAAGAAGGAATGGTATGCGAAATACGAAGTAAAAAATGGTCTGAGAAACGAAGACGGAACCGGGGTTCTTGTGGGATTGACACGCATTTCCGATGTCGTTGGTTATCGTAGAGAAAATGGAAAAAAAGTAGATGATTATGGAAAACTATTATATCGCGGTATTGATGTTAACGAGATCATTCATTGTGCTCGCCATGAGAATGCTTGTTTATTTGAAGAAGTTTGTTTTTTACTGTTATTTGGCTATTTACCAAATAAGGAAGAGTTTACTTTGTTTCGTAAGATCATGAGCCACCGTTATAAATTACCAAATGGCTTTTTGGAAAGTAAAATTTTGCGTTTTCCAACTAGTAATTTAATGAATAAGCTGCAGCAGGATGTATTGATGCTGTATTCTTATGATAAAACACCAGATGATGTCAGTATTGAGCATATTGTGGATCAAGGGTTGCATTTAGTTGCGAAAATGCCAAGTTTGATTTGTTATAACTACATGAGTAAAATTCATTACTTTGATCAGCAGAGTATGTTTATTCATCATATTGATTATGATCGTTCCATTGCAGAAAATATTTTATATATGCTGCGTAGTGATCAAAAATATACCAAAAAAGAAGCCGAGGTATTAGATACGGCATTGGTTTTGCATGCGGATCATGGGGGTGGAAATAACTCTACCTTTGTTAATGTCGTGATGAGTTCGACAGGGACGGATATTTATTCTTCTTTTGCAGGAGCCATTGGTTCATTAAAAGGTCCAAAGCATGGAGGAGCAAACCTTAGGGTAGCAGCAATGATGGAAAACGTAATTGAAGAAATTGGTTATACCCACGATGAAGAGGTCATTCGTGGTGTTATGCAACGTATTTTGAATAAAGATTTTTATGACAACAGTGGTTTGATTTATGGCATGGGACATGCGGTTTATACTTTGAGTGATCCAAGAAGTGAGATCTTAAAAGGAAAAGCAAAGGAATTAGCGGAAGAAAAAGGTTTATTAGATCAGTTTATTTTCTATGAAACCTTTGAAAAAGTAGCGAAAGAAGAAATGTTAGCAAAGAAAGGGATTCGGGTTTGTAGTAATGTGGATTTCTATAGTGGTTTTGTTTATCGTATGCTAGAGATTCCACAAGATGTTTATACTTTGCTGTTTGTTTGTGCAAGAAGTATTGGTTGGCTTGCGCATAATTTAGAAAATAAGCTGTACAGCGGTAAAATCGTTCGTCCGGCTACCAAATATGTAGGGGAATTGCAGAATTATATACCAATGGAGGAAAGAGAAAAATGAGAAATGTAACGGTTTTAAAAGGGGATGGCATTGGGCCTGAGATTTGTCTTGAAGTCGTACGTATTTTAAAGACGCTAAATTTGGATCTGAATTTTGAATTGTATGAAGTAGGAGCGGCTTGTTATGAGAAGTGTGGGGAGTTGATTCCTCAGGCAGTATTTGATTCCATCGAAAGAAATCGTTTGGTGTTAAAGGCACCGATTACGACACCAATTGGAAAAGGATTTAAAAGTCTTAACGTACAATTGCGAAATAAGTATGATTTATATGCGAATATTCGACCTGCGAAAAGTATGCCAAATGTAGAGACTCCATTCTCAGATATCGATATTGTTACTTTCCGTGAGAATACGGAGGATCTATATATCGGAGAAGAGGTTATGATAAGTGAGAATGAGGTTCATGCGATTAAGAAGATTACTCGCAAGGCGAGTGAGCGTATCATTCGTGCGGCATTTGAATATGCGATTAAGAATCATCGTCATAAAGTGACTTGCGTTCATAAAGCGAATATCTTGAAACAAAGCGACGGTATGTTTTTGGCGATTTTCAATGAAATCAAAGCAGAATATCCGATGATTGAAGCCAATGCGATGATCGTAGATAATACTTGTATGCAGCTGGTCATGAATCCAAAACAATTTGACATTATGGTAATGCCAAATTTATATGGTGATATCGTATCGGATCTAACCAGTGGGTTAATTGGTGGTTTAGGACTTCTTCCAAGTGCGAATCTAGGGGATGATGTGGCACTGTTTGAGGCAGTACATGGTAGTGCACCTGATATTGCGGGAATGAATAAAGCAAATCCAACCGCCTTGTTGTTGGCAGCTTGCTTAATGTTAGACCATATTGGATACGAAAAGGAAGCAAGTAAAATTCGTCAGGCGATTGCCGATGTATTGATGGAAAATAAGGTACGTACAGCGGATATTGGTGGATGTGCTTCGACTACTGAGTTTAGTGATGAAATCATTGCACATTTAACAAAAGAAAGCGCATAAAGCGCTTTTTTTCTTTGCTAATTAAGTGTAGAATGAAAGAAGGAGGATTTCTTATGATCAGATGGATAATTATTTCAGGAGCGTATAAGGAAGAAAAGCAATTTCTTAAACGAATTCAGGAAAGCTATCAAAATGAAAACGATTTTCCCGTGGTGCACTATCTAAATCATCGGGTTCGTGGAAAAGATGACGTGGAAAGAGAAGGGATTCAGATTCGATTGTTGGCAGAAAGTTATGATAAGCAGGATGTCATGATCGTTTCCGATAATGCGCAGGTGGTGCGAAATTTTAGAGAGTTAGGTTATCTTGTCTACAATATTGATCCAAACATGAAAAAGAAGAAGGAAAACAGTTTCACTAGCTTACTGGAATTTTATGATAGTATTTTAGCCAATTGGAACGTAAAAGAAGCGTAGAGGGGGAAGAAAAATGAAGTATCGGTTGATTTGTATTGATTTGGATGGAACCTTGTTGGATTCGCATCAGCGTGTGAGTTCTAGCAATAAAGAAGCAATCAGAAAAGCGTTGAATCAAGGATTAGAAGTTGCGATCGTTAGTGGGCGTCCCAACTGTTTTACGACGAGAATCATGAATCAGATTGATGATCGTATGGGGCATATTACTTTTAATGGAGCGTATTATCGAATTGCTGGGAAATCGAATTATTTTCCCATTGATCCTGAGGTAGTAAAAGAGATTGCACGTTTGGGTAGAAAATATAATGTACGTTTGTACTTTAAAAATAAGAATCTAGGTTTGTGTACTAAGAGTGATAAGGGTATTTTGGATTATGATCGATATAAGGAACAAACGGCACCAAAAGATCGAATTGATTTTCATTATTATGTGGATGCTTGTACTTATTTTAATGAGAATGATACGGATATCTTGAAAATTTTCTGTTGGGACAATAATATTGAAGGGCTAAGTAAATTGGCAGATGAAGTGGAAAAACTTCCGCATATTCATTTCTATCGCTATGATGATTATTTTGAATTATCAAGCGATCAGACCAATAAAGGGATGGCGATTGCTAAGGTCAGCAAAGATTTGGGAATTTCTTTGGATGAAGTGGTATGTATTGGTGATAATTTCAATGATGTTTCCATGTTTGAAGTAGCGGGTCTATCCATCGCAATGGAAAATGGACCAAAGGCAGTGAAAGAGATGTGTGATAAAGTGACATTGACAAATGATGAAAACGGGGTTGCCTACGCGATTGAAAACTTTGTTTTAAATGAGGAACAATAATGAAAGGCTATCCCGTTGTAAAGGTAAAACAGTTACCGAAAGGATATTATCATTGCAAAGTGGTATGGGCAGCACAGATTCGTTTGTCTTGTTGCGAAGCTTTTTTTGCGCAAGGGAATCAAGTTATGCGAGAAGCGTATTTAAAACAAGCGTTATCCGAAATGTATCAGGCTTTGGATATTTCTTTTGTTGGCGCACAAGGCAGTCGAATCGAACATGAAGGTAGCTCTTTCATGTTGTTTAAAAGCAATATTGATCGACGTTTGTTACAAACTTTCATTGCTTCCTTATGTAGAGAACTAAATGATTATTGTGATCATCAGTTGCAGTTTGAATGGATGATGATGGAGGTTTTAACTTATATTGAGGGAAGAGAACCATCCTTATTGGGATCGTTTAAGATGAAAAAACCTTTGTTGGAAAGTGAAGAATACCAGAATGGATTTCATCCAGTGGTAATTCATGATCGTGGGGGTTATGCAAAGTATTTAACTTCTTGGAAAGAATTTAAGGAGCAATACATTTTGGAAAGTAATACCTATTGTATTTAATAAAACAAGGTCAATGAGGACATGAAATAGGGTGTCCTCATTACTTTTTATTCGAAAAAAAGGATAAAATCACTTTGATTTAAAAAAATTAAAGAAATAAATTGATAATATTTTATTTTCATTGCGTTTTATGAATGACTTTTTCTTCAATATGAGATACAATTTATATTGTTAAATGTCAGAAACGACAAAGCGCCGAAGGTGGAGGAATGATTATGTATAATGATAATGATGCAATGTTTGAAGTAGATGATTTTGATGCGGACATCAAGCGCAGACAGGAACTGATTGAAGAAGCCAAAAAACTGGATGTTTCTTTGGATGGAAATGCCCAGATGCGTGAAATTTCAAATTTAAAAAGAGCATGGAAGAAGATTCACTATTGGGAATCCGAATATGAAGATAAGCTGGCAGAAGAATTTGACAGTATCATTGATGTGTTCTATGCAAAACGCAGAGAAGGATACAAAGCAATCGAAGCAGCAAAAGAAGAATTGATCAAGGAAGCAGAAGAACTAAGTGTATCCAAAGAATGGAACAAGGCAAGTGAAGCGATGAATGCATTGATGGCAAAATGGAAGGCTGCAGGTTCGGCTGGAAAAGAAGTTGACGATGCGTTATGGGAACGTTTTAATGCGGCACGACAGAGCTTCTTTGATGCGAAGCATGCCTATTGGCAAGAATTGCAGAGTAAGTTTGCGAACGCAAGAGAAGTCAAAGAAGGTTTGATTGCTTCAGCAAAAGAATTAGCCGATTCCAAAGAGTGGCAAAAGACGAATGAAGCGTTTAAAAAGTTAATGAGTGAATGGAAATCTGTTGGTAGTGCAGGTAGAGAGTTTGAAGATCAATTATGGAATGAATTTAATGGCTACCGTCAGCAGTTCTATCAAGCAAGAAACGAATACTATGAAGCACTTCATGAAGCGCAGGCAAAGGTTTATGCAGCAAAGAAAGAACTTGTCGAAACAGCGAGAGAAATTTTAGATAGTGGAATGTTCACGAAAGAAAATACGCAGAAAATGAAAGCACTTGGTGTTGATTGGAAAAATGCCGGTTCTTGTGGTAGAGAAAAAGAAGACACTATTTGGAAGGAATTCCGTACGGTAATGGATGAGTACTTTGATGGATTAAAACAATGGAATCAGCAGCGTCACGAACAATGGCGTCAGCGTATGATTGAGGCGAAATCACGCAAAATGGAAACGATTGCGAATCAGAAACGCCAGATTCAAAGAATGCAGAATGATATTGTCGGCTTATTGGGAGAAAGAGCGATTGCGGAAATGCAGGAAAGCATTGAAGATAAAAAAGAATACATTAAGCGCTTAGAAGAAGAACTAGCCGATATTGAAAAAAGTTTAGAAGAATAAAAAAGGATGTCGATTCTCAAATTGGAAATTGAGAATTGACATCCTTTTATTGATTTCTTTGTCGCATGGCTTCAAAAGCTAAAATCGTACTAGCGCTTGCTGCACTTAATGCATTTCGAAAATTATTTTGATAAGGAATAAAAACATTTTGATCACTGGCGGAAAGAATGGCTTTGGATAGTCCGCGTTTTTCCCCACCAATGCAAAGACAGATACTGCCTTGATAATCACCATCGTACATACAAATGGAGTGATCGTCACGATTCGCACAAATAATTTTCACTTGTCGCTGTTTTAAATCTTGCAATGTTTCATCCCAATTTTCACTAATGCACATTTTGATCAATTCACTTGCACCAGCACTGGATTTCGCAAGCGTGGCAGCAGCACTGGTCCAGTTTCGTGGAGGAAGGATTAGGGCGTTGACGCCAGCGGCGTATAGACTGCGAATGACAAAGCCAAAATTAAAAGGATCTTCAACTCCTTCTACGATGGCAAGAAAACAGTTTTCGCTAATAATTTCATCGATGGACTGAAAGCATCTTTCTTTGACATAAGCGCAAATACCACCATGAGTTGTTCCACTGCAAAGTTCATCAATTTCTTCTCTTTTTTTTCTGGTTGTTTTGATGTTGGCTTCCTTTGCTTTCTTCAAGATAAACGCGGTATCACGATCTTTTTTGCTTTGGTCGATAAGGATTTCTACCACTTCTCGAAAGCTTGAAAACATCGCTGCTTTTACCGCAATTTTTCCTTCGAATAAATACATGATTATGATCCTCCACCAAGTGTCATCATTTGTGAATACGTAATAAAAGTATACCCATTTTCAGCTAAGTAAGGAACAAGCAAGTCTACTGCATCGGCACTAGTATCGTAAATGTCATGGAATAGAATAATTGGATTTTCTCTTAAAGTAGCAGTGACTTGTTGAAAAGCCGCTTGTCCATTTTTTAATTTCCAATCCAAAGAATCGACGTTCCATAAAGCAATATTCATCTGTGTCGCAACAAAATCATTGTAACTGCCATAGGGAGGTCGAAGGTATCGTGGTGTTTGACCAATGATAGATTGAATAATGGAATTGGTAGATTCAATTTCATGAACGACACTGCTACTATTTAATTCGACTAAATTGGCATGGGAATAGCTATGATTATTAATTTCATGTCCAGCATTTGCGATGGCTTTTAACATGGATGGATTCCCTTCTGCTCTGCTACCTAATACAAACCAAGTTGCTTTCGCATCGTATTTGGCAAGTGTATTCAAGATTCGCTGGGTACTTTGGTAACCAGGACCGTCATCAAAGGTCAAAGCGACGTATTTTTTTCCTTCTGGAATTTTCGCAACGGCAGGATAGTTCTTTTTTGCTTTTGCTAGTGTCACATCGGATTTCACTACTAGTTGACGATCAACAGAGCCATTATTTTTTTCTTGTTCGGCTGAACTTTTTGCGACAATTTGATCGGATGGTTGTGGTTTATCATTGACCCTTTGAAAAAGATTAACTCCTACAATAGAGCAAATACATAATAAAACGATAATAATGCTAGTCAATAATATCTTGGAAAACAACCGATTTTTTATTTGTTTCACTTTATCACCCCTATCTGCCTTTATTATACACAAAAACAGTAAGGGAAACATGAAATAATGAATAGAAATTCTTAATTATTCTTAATTGTCTTATGATGGATTTTGATAAGTGTAAAGATCGGACACCGTAACCAGTTGATAACCTTCTTCTACCAGTGCTGGAATTAATAAACATGCGGCTTGTGCACTACTCAAATAAAGATCGTGCAAAAGAATAATCGATCCATTTTGAACTTCACTGATAACCTTTTTGTATATGATCTCGGCATTTTTACTACGCCAATCCTCACTGTCTACATTCCATGTGATGATTTTCATTTCCCCTAGGTGGTTGATTACGGTTTCGTTGTATTCTCCATAGGGAGGGCGTAGCACATTTGGCTTGATATGCGTCGCTTCATAAATTTTTTCGTTGGTATCATTAATTTCATTAATAATACTTGTTTCATTTAATTTTGTCAGTTGTTTATGAGAATAGGTATGATTGCCAATTTCATTGCCTTCTAGGATCATTCGCTCTAAAAGATCAGGTGCTTTTTCAATACGGGATCCCAATACAAAAAAAGTGGCATAGCAGTGATTCTCTTTTAAACAGTCCAAGATCATCGTTGTATATTTCCTAGTAGGACCATCATCAAAGGTAAGAGCAACCATGGGCTTGTCGGGATTGATATGCTTCACTGGTTCATTAAGAATGTCTCCATACGATACAATGACTTTTTTTGCGATCTGGGAGGTCGATGGAAGGGAGAGGGTAAAGTGAAGTAGAAGTGCACACAAGAATAGAAAAATTGCTTTTCTTTTCATCGAATCACCTTTCTCTGCATTGTATGCGCTATCTTTTATAATTATTATAATTATTTCTAGCAATTCGAAGGAAAAGAGTATAATATAGAAAGGTAAAAAAGGTGGTATGTGAATGAGCAAGCAAAAAATTATCAATATTGCGGTCATAGCCCATGTTGATGCAGGGAAAAGTACATTAGTGGATGCTTTTTTGAATCAAAGTGGGGTATTTCGCAGTAATGAAGAAATTGTAGATTGTGTTATGGACAGCAATGATTTGGAAAGAGAACGTGGCATTACGATCTATTCGAAAAATTGCTCTGTGATGCATGGGGATGTGAAAATCAACATTGTCGATACGCCAGGACATGCGGACTTTTCCAGTGAAGTTGAACGTATTATTAAGACGGTGGATACGGTTATTCTATTGGTTGATTCCAGTGAAGGACCAATGCCGCAAACACGTTTCGTATTGCAAAAGTCTTTGGAGATGGGATTGCGTCCTATTTTATTGATCAATAAAATTGATAAGAAGGATGCACGACCAGAAGAAGTTGTCGATATGGTTTATGAATTGTTCTTGGATTTGAATGCTACGGATGAACAATTGGATTTCCCTATTTTATATGGGATTGCAAAACAGGGAATTGTGCAGTATGATCTAGCAACCCCTAGTGATTCGATCGATCCTTTATTTGATACCATTTTAAAACATTGTAATGTTTATCCAGATCAGGATGATAACGATCTACAAATGCAGATCAGTGCTTTGGATTATGATGAATACATTGGTCGTTTAGGGATTGGCCGTGTCTATAATGGGGTAATCAAAGAAGGAAGTAATGTTGCGATTTGTGATAGTGATGGAAATGTACGTAATGCGACCATTTCACAATTGTTTATTTATCGAGGATTATCCAAGACAAGGGTCAAAGAAGCCGGAAGTGGAGAAATCGTTGTGATTAGTGGTATTCCAAACATTTCGATTGGGGAAACCATTTGTCAAGATAAAGATCATTTATGTCCGATGGAAATGATTCATGTAGAAGAGCCTACTTTAGCAATGAATTTTATCGTAAATAAATCACCATTCGCAGGACAGGATGGTAAATTTGTCACCAGCCGTAATCTAAAAGAACGTTTAGAGAAAGAATTAGAAGTGAATGTTGGCTTAAAGGTAGAACCAACCGAAAGTGCGGATATGTTCAAAGTGAGTGGTCGTGGGGAACTCCATATTTCGATTCTATTAGAGAATATGCGTCGAGAAGGATATGAAGTTGCAGTAAGCAAACCAGAAGTAATCATGCATCGCGATGAGAATGACCATTTGATGGAACCAGTGGAAGAAGTGGTAGCATTAGCACCAAGTGAATACAGTGGTACGATTATCAATAAATTAAATCAGCGAAAAGGTCAGTTGGTAAATATGGACGAGGAAAATGGGTATTGTAAAATTGTTTACCATGCGCCTACCAGAGGCTTATTAGGATATCGTAATGAATTTATTAATGACACCCATGGGGAAGGAACTTTGGTGCGACGTGTTGCTGGTTATGAACCATATGTTGGAGAAATCGTACAGCGTGCGAATGGAGCATTGATTTCTACGGAAACAGGAAAAGCGATGACATATGCGTTATGGAATATCCAGGAAAGAGGACAACTTTTCATTACTCCACAAACCGAAGTGTACGAAGGTATGATTATTGGGCAATCGGCTCGTAATATGGATATGGAAGTGAATCCATTGAAGAATAAAAAATTAACAGCGATTCGTTCCGCAGGAAATGATGAAGCAATGAAGTTGGTTCCTGCTAAGATTTTGACATTAGAGGAAGCGTTAGAGTTCATTAATGATGATGAACTTGTCGAAGTGACTCCAAAACATATCCGTGTACGTAAAAAGGGATTAACTCCTTATGATCGTAAACTGATGATGCGAGAAGCAAAGAAATAGAAAAGGAAACAGAAAAAGATCCGATTTCGCTTGTTGATAAACTAGGGGAAAACACTCCTAGTTTTCTTTTTTCTACAATTGGAGTATGCTATTTTCGTATTTTCTGAGATGTGTTATACTACTTTTAGTTGACGAATTTCTTACAAAGTGGAAAGGATTTTTTGTTTATGAATAAAAAACGATGGATAAAGGAATGGTTATTGATTAGTGTCGCAATGGTTATCATCTCGGCGGCTGTTTATTTCTTTTTGTTACCTAGTGAAATTATTGTCGGAAGTATATCTGGATTGGCAATGGTCTTAGCAAAACTATTTCCAATGACAATTTCATCGTTAACATTTCTAATGAATGTGGTATTGCTTGTGATCGGTTTTCTTTTGGTGGGAAAAGAATTTGGCATAAAAACGGTATATACTTCTTTGTTGTTGCCCTTTTTTATTTTTCTTTTCGAAACGTTATTTCCATTGAAGGGATCTTTGACCGGTTCGCAGATTTATGATTTAATTACTTACATTTTATTATTAGCTCTTGGACAAGCGGTTTTATTCAATGTGAATGCTTCTTCTGGTGGGTTGGATATTGTCGCTAAGATTATCCATAAATATTGGAATATGGATATTGGGCAAGCATGTAGTGTAGCCGGTATGATAAGTGCAGCTACCTCTATTTTGGCATACGATATTGGAACCTTAATCGTTTCTTTGTTGGCAACCTATGCGAATGGACAAGCGGTTGACTATTTCATTGATGGGTTTCATCGAAAAAAGCGAATTTGTATTTTGTGTGAGGAATATGAAACCATTCAAGATTACATTATGAATACGATGAAGCGAGGGGTTACTCTATATGTAGCGCAAGGAGGTTATGATAAGCAGGTCAAGATGGAGCTTGTGACCATAATGGATAAACAAGAATACAAGCAGTTATTGAACTACTTACATAATGAGAATTTTAAAGCCTTTGTGAGTGTATCTACGGTCAATGAGGTGATTGGTACTTGGAATGAGGAGAAATCGTAATTCCATTTATGAGGGAAGAAGGGAAATCAAATGAGGAAAAATAATGGGGGATGGTTATTTTTACAAGAGCGAAAGTATTTTCGCTTATTTTTTGTGTTTACTATTTTTCTGAATACTTTGAATTTATCGTTTTGGGGAATGGAATCCAATCCTCTTTATCCTATTTTATTTGTTTGGGCGGCATTGCTTTTGGTTTATGATTTATGGAATCAGCGTCTTTTTTATCCAAAGAGTTCGTTGGGTTTGCTTCTCGTATTTTCTTTGTTGCTGATTCGTGCAACGTTGGCGAATCAAAGCTATTCGAATGCACAATCGTATGAGTTATTGATCTTACAGATCATGATCTTTCTTTTTGTGTTTGCAAATCCAAAATCGTTCTCATTATGGGAAATGAAACAAGAATTGCGAGTGTTGTTATCATTTACTACGATCCTTACTTTAATCGCTTCTAGTGTCAGCCTTGTTCAATTTTTCTTAAATGTTAGCATAACAAGAAATGGTGTTACGATGGGATTGGTTGGTGATCGCTTGTTTGGTGTTTATTTCAATTGTAATCCAGCGGCATTTTTAGCTTGTATCATGCTTGTGATTGCGGGGATTGCTTTGCATTGTCGATATCGTCATTCTTTTCTCTATTGGAGCAATATCGTGGTGCAATTATTGTTAATTATCCATTATAAGAATGAAATCTAAGAAAAAGGTTGAGGTTATAGAAGTTTATAATAGAGGTTATAAAACAATACATAAATGGTAATAGAGGGGTCTA